>NZ_JCANQV010000118.1:0-17152 GCF_059553635.1 Candidatus Streptomyces philanthi | reverse complement strand
GCCCAGCGCTCGGCGTCGGCGGGCTGGCCGGTGGCGAGGGCGGCGGAGACCAGCAGTTCGAAGAAGTTCGGCCGGAAGGAGGGCTGCAACCGGGGCAGGTCCCGGCCGCCGCCCGCGCTCAGCAGGACGTCCCGTACGCGGTGCGCGTCGCCCGCGCCGAGCGCCGCGTGGGCGAGCAGGGAGCGTGTCAGCGTCGCCCACCAGCCCTCCACCGGGCCCACGTCGGCCACCGCCTGCTCCGCGGCGGCCAGCACCTCCGGGTGCCCCGGCGGCCGGGCGTGCAGCAGCACCACGGTGCGTATCGCGCGGGTGAAGCCGAGGAGTTCGCCGCTCTCCAGGCGCCGCGCCACCGTGACGGCCTCGTCGGCCGCGGCCAGCGCGACCGTCACCCGGCCCGTGACGCAGTGCGCGTACGCGGCGGACAGCAGCAGCTGGGAGAGGGCGAACGGGCGGCCGGTCCGCCGGGCGATGCCCGCGCCCCGCTCGGAGTGCCGGACCGCGTCGGCGTACCGCTCCAGGAACACCTCGCTCCAGGCCAGTCTGACCAGCGGCTCACACCGGCCGAGGAGGTCACCGTCCGGCGCCATGTCCATCAGCGCGGCCGCGGCGTCGGCGTGGGCGCGCGCCACCGGGGTGTCGCCCTCGTACGCCTCCCCCATGGCGGCGAGCGTCAGGGCCTCCACCTGGCCGCTCTCGTCGCCCCGGGCGCGGACGTCGTCGAGGGTGCGGGCCAGTTCCTCGCGCACCCGGGGATAGCGGGTGGCGAACAGGGCGTGGCAGCCCCATTCGACGACGAAACCGGCCCGCCGGCCCGGCGGCGGGCCCGGGTCGCGGTCCAGTTCCCGGCGGAGCAGGGCGCCCGCCTCCGGATGGCGGCCCAGATAGCGCTCCATGTAGGCACAGAGCAGGACGGCGGAGACCCGCAGCCCGTCGTCACCGTCCGCGTCCGGCGGGCACAGGCCGATCAGCCGGTGGAGCAGGTCGCGGCTCTCCCGTACCGCCCCGGCCGTGCCGAGCGCGCGGGCCCGCAGGAGCAGCAGTTCGCAGCGGGTGCCCAGGTGGTGGGGGGTGTCGGGGAGGGTGCGCAGGACGGTCTCCAGCCAGCGGGCGGAGGCGGCCGGGTCGGTGAACGCGCTCTGTGCCGCGGCCTCGACGAGCACCGCGGCGGCCGCCGGGTCCCAGCTCGTCAGCGACCGCGCGATGTGGGGTGCCCGCGCGACGACGGGCGCTCCGGCGCGGGCCAGGCCCGCCGCCGCCCGGCGGCTCAATTCCTGGAGCCGCCAGGGGTCCGTGCACGCGCGGACCAGGAGCGGCATCAGCGGGTGCCGCAGCGCGAGGCGGTGCCCGTCGGGGTCGACGCGTACCAGGTCACGGCGGACGACGCGGCGCAGCGCGGTGACCAGTTCCTCCTCGTCGGCCCGGGTGACGGTGCCGAGGAGGGAGGTGGTGGCGTGTTCGCCGAGCACCGCGACGGCCTCGACGGCGCCGCGCTCCAGCGGGCCGAGCGGCGTCAGTTCGTCGAGCAGCAGCGCCGCGGCCCGGGCGGCCCCCGGGCAGCCGGGGGCGTCGGGCGGCCTCGGGGCGCCCAGCGGCACCCCGGCGCGGCGGGCCCGCAGCAGGGCGAGGAAGTACAGCGGGTTGCCCTCACTCTCGGCGTGCAGGGCGGCGGCCTCCTCCGGCGGGAGTTCCGGCGCCAGGCCGCGTACGCACGCCTCCTCGGCCAGCGGCTCCAGCGCGAGCCGCAGCACCGTCCCGGCCTCGGCGCCGCGGGCCAGGGCGCTGGACAGCGCGGCCGGTGACTGGCGTTCGCGGCGGGCGGCGACGAGCAGCAGCGGCGCGGTGACGGGGTGCCGCACCAGATGGTCGACGAGTTCCCGGGAGGCCGCATCGGCCCAGTGCAGATCGTCCAGGACGATGACGAGGCCGGGGCCCCGCACCCGGCCCAGCGCCCCCGCTATCGTCCGGCACAGCTCGGAGCGGGTGCGTTCCGGTGGCCCCGGGGCGTCGTCGAGCCGGCGGCGGACGACGGGCGGCAGCGCGGCCAGGGACGGGTAGGCCCGCAGGTCGTGCCGCCCGAGGTCGGCCAGGGCGTCGGCGAACGGCTGGAACGGGCTGTCCCGCCCGTGTTCCGCGGCCCGCCCGCGCATCACCGTCAGGCCCCTCTCGCGCGCCCGCGCGGTGAGCTCCGCCAGCAGGCGGCTCTTGCCGATGCCCGCGTCCCCGGTGATGTCGACCGCGGCGGGCGCGCCGTCCCCCAGCCGCGCCAGCACCGCCGTCAGCCGGCCGGTCTCCGCGGCCCGCCCGACGAGCGGCTCGGGCCCGCCCGACGTCCCGTGTCCGTCCACCACCATCCCCCTCGACGTGCCGACCCGCCCGCGCCGCGGCCGCCCACGCACCGCACCGACGGGACGAGGCCGCTTCGTTCCTCCCCCATGTTGGTACCGCACGCCACTGACATACGCCTCACCGGCGGGTCGGGGGACACGGACACGGGCGTGCGGCCCCGGGACGACCGGGGCTGCACCCCGCATGCCGGCCGACGGCTCAGGACGCCGCGCGTCGCAGCGCCGGGGCCAGGAAGGCGGCCGCCGCCAGTCCGGCCGCGACGACGAGGGTGAGCAGCGGCGGCACGCCCGCCGGGGCGCCGTCCGGGCCGCGGACGGCCCCCATGAAGTCCACCGCCGCCAGGCCGTTGAGCACCGCGTACCACAGCGGCAGATAGACCATCTGGAACAGCCGGTGGGTGCGGCTCAGCGACCCGAGGGCCAGGGCGAGCGAGGGGACGAACACCGCTCCGCCGAGCCAGCACGCCAGTCCGGGCAGGTCGGCGCCGGCCGCCATGCGCAGGGCCGGGCCGATCCCGGTGACCGCGGTCAGCACGCATCCCGCGCCCCACTCCGCGGCGAGCCTGCGGCGGGCCGAGGGGTACGCGCCGAGCAGCGCCTCGACGCCGTTCTCGTGCCGCTGCGCGCCGAGCCGGGACCACAGGAGGACCGGCCAGATCCATGCGACGGGCAGCAGGGTCCGCGCCGTACCGGCCGCCGTACCGACCGTCAGCGCGGCGACGGTGAGGGCGAGCGCGACCAGCCACCACCACCAGGGCGTCCCCTGGAGCAGCGCCCGTACCTCCCCCACCAGCAGTCGTGCCCAGGGGTTGCCGTACGCCACCGGCGTACGCGGGGAGCGCGCGGGCCGCGCGGCGGGGGCCGCCCGCACCTCCGGCGGGGCGGTGCCGTCCGCCGGGCGCCCCTCCGCCACCGGGCCGGCGGCGCGCGCGGGGTCGAAGCGGGGGAACCACAGCGCGGGCAGCACGGCGAGGACGAGCGCCGCGAGGACGAGGACGCCCCGGCCGAGGAGGAAGGAGGCGTCGGGGGTGAAGCCATGCCAGGTGAAGACCTTCAACGGCGCCTCCACGAAGGTCAGTCCCAGGCTGAACTCCCCTGCGTCCCCGAGGCCGACGCCCTGGGCCCGCAGATCGGCGGCCATGGTCCGCGCGACGTCGTGCACCCCGATGCCGCCGAGCGGCGCCCGGGGCGACTGCCCGCCGAGCGCCAGGACCACCCACACGAAGAACCACAGGACGTTGCCCATGCCACCGCGCAGCACCGGCACGGCCTCGAAGAGGAGGGCCGCCGCCGCGGTGAGCGCCATGACCGGCAGCGCCAGCCACAGGAACGGACCGAACAGGCCCAGCGGATGAATCGCCGTCGACTCCCCTCGGGCCAGCTGCATCACCAGACCGGTGACGGCGAGCACGGCCAGCATGGAGCCGAGCACCAGCAGACCGCTGAGGAACTTCGCGGCGAAGTAAGGAACGTTGCGCAGCGGCGTGGCGGCGAGGAGGCGGCCCACGCCCGTGCTCTCGTCCCGCGCGATGCCGTTGCGTACGGCGTAGAAGCCGCCCAGCGCCAGCCAGAGCGTCCCGGCGAGGGCGACCACCGTGCCGATGTACTCGCTGGTGTAGGCGCCGCGGTAGGCGCCGACCTGCACGACGGCCCATCGGGCGCCCGGTTCCGGGACGGCGAGGTAGCCGAGGCCGACGGCCGCGGCGAGGATCACCGCGTACGCGGGGCGCCGCACCCGGTCGAGGAAGTCGGCGGTGGCCAGCCGGAGGAGTGTGCGGGGGTTCACGGCCGTCCCGCCGTTCCGGCGACGGGCCGCGTGGTCCCGTGGACGATCGCGAGGTAGGCGTCCTCCAGGTCCGGGGCGACCTGCTCGGCGGTCGCGTACGGCACGCCCTCGGTGAGCAGCCGCACCCGGACGCCGCTCGCCGTGCGCACCATACGGGTGACGAGGTGGCGCTCCTGGACGGCCCGCACGTCGGCCGGGTCGGTCATCATCTCCCACACGCGGCCGGCGAGCGGGGCGAGCAGCCCCTCCGGGGTGCCCCGCCGCTGGAGACGGCCCCCGGCGACGACGGCGATGTCGGAGGCGACCGATTCGATGTCGGAGACGATGTGGGTGGAGAGCATGACGACCCGGTCGGCCGCGAGATCGCTGAGCAGGTTGCGGAAGCGGACGCGTTCCTCGGGGTCGAGGCCGGCCGTCGGCTCGTCCACGACGATCACGCGGGGGTCGGCGAGCAGGGCCTGGGCGATGCCGACCCGGCGCATCATGCCGCCCGAGTACGTCCCGAGCGGGCGCTTGACGGCCTCGGTGAGGTTGACCAGCTCCAGCAGTTCCTCGATGCGGGCGCGCGCCGACCGGGCGGACAGGCCCTTGGCAGCGGCCAGGTAGGCGAGGAATTCCCGGGAGGTCAGGTTCGGGTAGACCCCGAAGTCCTGGGGGAGGTAGCCGAGGGCGCGCCGCAGCACGTCCGGGCGGGCCACCACATCGGTGCCCTCGAAGAGGACGTGGCCGCTGGAGGGGCGGGTGACCGTGGCGGCGATCCGCATCAGCGACGACTTGCCGGCCCCGTTGGGCCCCAGCAGCCCGATCAGGCCCTTGTCCATCCGGAGCG
This sequence comes from Candidatus Streptomyces philanthi, assembly GCF_059553635.1. Classification (NCBI taxonomy): domain Bacteria; kingdom Bacillati; phylum Actinomycetota; class Actinomycetes; order Kitasatosporales; family Streptomycetaceae; genus Streptomyces; species Candidatus Streptomyces philanthi. The sequence goes on along the minus strand of NZ_JCANQV010000118.1, from coordinate 12,192 downwards.
TCATCCCGTCCACGGCGCGCTTGCCGCCCCGGTAGACCTTGGTGACGTCGACGAGTTCCAGCACGACGCCCCCTACCGGCCGAGGCCGTCGACGACGGCACGCAGGGCCGACCCGGAGGCGTGGGCGCCCTTGAGGTCGGTGGCGCGGCCGTCGCGGAGCACCTTGACGGACCTGGGGACCTCGACCCGGAAGCGGGCGTCGCAGTTGGCGATGCCGGTGCAGCCGGCCTCCAGGTCCAGCACGCCCTTCTCCAGCGACCAGGACGTCCGCTTGCCGGAGCCCGCCTTCGCGTCGAACCACCGTGTCACCTTGACGTCGTCGCGGTCCGAGGCGACCAGGTCGGTGGGGGTCTCGTGCGCGCGGACGTCGAGCGTGGCGCCCGAGAACGGGAACTCCTTCGTCTCCGGGCGCGCGTCGCGGGCGTCGGCGCATCCGGTGACGCCGACGAGGGCGGCGAGGGCCGCGGCCGCGACGGCACTCCGGGTCAGCGTTTTCGGGAACACCACTACCTCCGGGATGTCTTCGTGGGATGCGTCCACTCTCCCGGGGCGGCGCGCGGGGCACATCTGCCGTTCGGCAGATATCCGCGGGCCGGGGCCGCTACTTCGTGCCGCCCAGCGGCAGTACGCCGACGACCTCCCAGCCCTCACCGGCCGGCCCGGCGGTGAGGGTGCCGCCGAGGACGCCGAACCGCGCGTCGAGGCCGGCCAGCCCGGTGCCGCCGCCGGCGCGTTCCTCCTGGAGCGGTGCGCCGGCGCCGCCCTCGTCGCGTACGGACAGCCGGACGGTGTCCCTGTCCCGCCGGGCCGCGACGCGGACGCCCGCGGTGGCCCCGGCGTGCCGCCGTACGTTGGTGAGCGCCTCCAGGACCATCGTGTACGCGGTCTCGTCCGCCTCCCGCGTGAGGACACCGACGAGGCCGCGGTCCAGGTCCAGTTCGGTGGGGACGGCGGTGGACTCGGTGAAGCGGGCCACCAGGTCGGGGAGGTCGGCGAGGCCGTACAGGAGGGTGGGCGCTTCGGACGGCGGGGGCCCGGTCCCGTCGTGCGGTGTGCCCTCGGGGTCGCGGAGCGCCTGGAGCGTCCGGTCCATCGAGTCCAGGGCGCGGAGGCTGGACTCCTCCAGGCGGACGAGGAGTTCTTGGTGCCGGTCGGGTTCGTGGGGCGCGGTCCGGGCCGCCTGGACCTCCATCAGGATGCCGGTGACCTCGTGCGCCACGAAGTCGTGCAGCACCCGCGCCATGTAGAGCCGCTGCTCGCGCCGGGCGTCGGTCACCGCCTGGCGGCGGCGGTTGTCCATGCTGCGCAGGAAGCAGCCGACGCCGACGGCGCAGCCCACCCCGAGGAGGCCGAGCAGCGCCATCACGGCGTTGCCCGCCGCGTCGACCCGCGGGTCGCGCAGGCTCAGCCGCAGCGGCATGGCCAGCACGGCGAGCGAGAGCGCGGTGGCCAGCGCCACGGCCCGTCGGGCCTCGCACCGCCGGACCACCCGGACGACGAGCAGCAGCAGGCCCGTCGTCTCGAACGGCAGCCACGCCAGGGACAGGGCCGGCCGACCGGCGTAGACGGCGTCCGTGACACCGGACACCAGCACGGCGGCTCCGGCCGCGGTGTCAAGGGTGACCTCACGGTACGGCCAGCGGGCCAGGGCGACGAGGACGGCCGTGAGGGAGGCGACGGCGAGCGGCCACAGCCCCGGGGGCCCCAGGAACACCGGGAGGAACAGCATCGGCACGGCGGTGATCTGTGCCGCCCGCCGCACCCTGTCCGCCGGGCGGCGCCACCGCCCCGGCATCGTCAAGGCTTCACTCATCGCGCCAGCCTAGGGTCGTCGCACCCCCGTCGTCCGCCCGGAGGGGGCGCTCCTCGCGGCGTCCGGCGCGTGCGGTCCCACGGTGGAGGGGCGCCCCGGTACCGGTCGGCGACCCGGCACAGCGGAGAGCATGCGCGCCGGGCGCCGCGAGGCAGGCGGGGGACGGCCCCCGGAGTCACGCCGTGCGCGCCCACCCTCGCTCCCAGGCGCGTACGGCGATCCCCACCCGGTTCCGCACCCCGAGTTTGCGCTGGATGCTGGCGACATGCGTCTTCACGGTGCCCGGTGAGATGAACATCCGCGTGGCGATGTCGGCGTTGGTCAGCCCCTCGGCGACCTGCCCGGCGATCTCGATCTCACGTGGTGTCAGCTGCTCGACCGCGGCCGGCGCCTCGGCGGCCCGGGGCACCGCGGCCCGCCGGGGCACCCCGGTGCCCGTGACATGACGCAGCAGCCGCACGGTGATGGAGGGGCTGATGAGGCTGTCCCCCGCCATCGCGGCCCGCACCGCCTCCGCGAGCAGCACCGGCCCCGACCGCTTGAGCAGAAAGCCGGAGGCCCCGTACCGCAGCGCGGGATACACGTACTCGTCGAGGTCGAAGGTGGTGACCACGACGACCCGGACGCCCGAGGGAGCGGCGGGGTCGAGCAGCCTGCGGGTGACCTCCAGCCCGTCCATCCGGGGCATGCGGATGTCCACCAGCGCCACATCCGGCTTCAGCCGGCGGGCCGCGTCCAGGGCCGCGACCCCGTCCGCGGCCTCACCGACCACCTCGATGTCCGGCTGGCTCTCCAGCATGCCCCGGATGCCCCGGCGGACCATCTCCTGGTCGTCCACGATCAGCACTCCGATGCTCATCCCCGGATCATCCCAGGTACCACGACCGGTCAGGGACCCTTCGGATCCTGTTCCACCGTCATCTCCTCCACCGCCTCCGGACTCCAGTGCCCCGCCGCCCCCGGAAGCCCCGCGAGATACGCCGCCACCGTCCCGGCGTCCCACGCCCCGGCAGCGAGCAGCCCCGACGCCAGGAACCGCAGATACACGGCGGAGGGCGGCGTCCAGCGCACCTCGTCCACGCCCCAGGGCGCGGTGAAGGTGAGCACGGGGACCCCGCCGATCCGCCCCGGGCACACCAGCGTCTCGTAGCGGCCGTCGCCGAGGACGGCCCTGCCGTGCGCGAGGGCCGCCGCCAGGTCCAGGTCGGTGCCCGGGGCCCGGCACATCTCCTGGGCCGCGACATCGGCGAACTGCCCGGCGGTCACCAGATGCGCCCGCGCCAAGGCGCGCCCCTCGGCCCCGGGGTCGTAGAAGGCCCGGCCGCCGCCCCACACCGGGGACTCGGTGGCGAAGTACACGCACCCGGGCAGCTCCACGGGGACCGAGGCGGCGGGCGGGGTGCGGTCCCGGCACCCCGGGTACGCCCGCGCCGCCCCCGGTGGCCGCCCGCCCTCGATGTAGCAGGCGAGCCGCCCCCGGTGCGTGTTCGATCCGTAGGAGGCGTACCAGACCCGGTGCGGCGCGGGCCCGCCGACCGGTCCCGGCTCGGGGATGCGTACGGTGCTCATGCGTGCCGCCCTCCTGCCGCCGTCGGATGCCCCGCGAAGACGCCGGGGCATCCTTACCCGCCCGCCCCGTCCCCGCGGCCCCCGGACGGGTGACGGCCGGTACGGGGCTCAGCCGTCGGCGCCGGACTCCGGGACGAGCCACCAGGCGGCGGAGTCCGTGGGCTGCTTGTCGATCAGCGGCTCGGCGGTGGAGGAGAGCAGCAGCGCCGCCGCCTCCGGTACGGGGACGGGCGCCGGCCCGCAGTTGACCGTGCACAGCAGCCGTCCCCGGCGGAAGGACAGCAGGCCGTCGGGGGCATCGGTCCAGGTCAGACCGGTCTCCCGCAGATCAGGCAGGGACGCGCGCAGCCCGAGGGCGGCCCGGTACAGGTGCAGCGTGGAGTCCCCGCGCCGCTCCTGCCCGTCCGCCCCGTAGGCGGTGAACCACTCCGGCTGCGGCAGCCAGGGAGCCGCGCTGGTGAAGCCGTACGAGGGCCCGTCGGCGTGCCACGGCAGCGGGACCCGGCAGCCGTCCCGCCCCCGGCGCGCGCCGCCCGAACGGTGGTACATCGGGTCCTGGAGGACGGTGACCGGCAGGTCCACGACCTCCGGCAGGCCCAGTTCCTCGCCCTGGTAGAGGTAGACGGAACCGGGCAGCGCCAGCATCATCAGCAGCGCCGCGCGGGCCCGGCGTTCCCCGAGACCGGTGTCGCCGGGCCGGCCACCGGGCTCGCCGCCCGCGTAACGGGTCACCGCACGCGGCATGTCGTGGTTGTTGAGCACCCAGCTGACCCCCGCGCCGGACGCCGTGATCGCCGCCAGCCCCCGGCCGATGACATCGCGGAAGGCCGCCGCGTCCCAGTCGGTGCGCAGGAACTCGAAGAAGAAACTCTGGTGCAGCTCGTCCGGCCGCTGGTACAGGGCCAGTTGACGCGGATCGAGAACACCGATCTCCCCGACCAGCACACGGGAACGGCCGTCCTCCCGCTCGTACGCGTCGGTGAGCGCCCGCCAGCGGCGCCACACCTCATGAACCTCGGGACGGTTCCAGGCGGCGGAATTGACCGGGTCGCCGGTGGTCTCGTCGAGATGCGCGTCCGGGTCGTCGGGCAGCCCCCGCTGCTTGTGCAGCCCGTGGGCCACATCGATACGGAACCCGTCGACGCCCAGATCCAGCCAGAACCGCAGGACGGACTCGAAGTAGTCCCCGACCCGGGGGTCCGCCCAGTTGAAGTCCGCCTGCTCAGGTGCGAACGAGTGCAGGTACCACTGCCCGGGTGTGCCGTCGGCGTCCGTCGTCCGTACCCAGGAGGGACCCCCGAAGATCGAACGCCAGTTGTTGGGCGGCTCGGCGCCGTCCGCACCCCGCCCGTCGGCGAAGTGGAAGAGGCCACGCTCGGGACTACCCGGCCCGGCGGCGAGCGCCGCCTTGAACCAGGCGTGCTCAATGGAACAGTGATTGGGGACGATGTCGACGACGATACGCAGCCCCAGCGCATGGGCACGATCGATCACCTCGCGCATCAGACCCAGGTCACCGAAGCGGGGGTCCACATCGTGGTAATCAGCGACGTCATAGCCGTGATCGTGCTGCGGCGACGGGTAGAACGGGCTCAGCCAGACGGCATCCACACCGAGCCGGCGCAGATACGGAAGGCGTTCGAGAACACCCCCGAGATCCCCGGTGCCGTTACCGGTGGAGTCCTGAAAGCTGCGGACATAGATCTGGTAGACGACGGCCGTACGCCACCAGGGCTCCCCCGCGGGTGCGGAGTCCGGGACGCGGGCGGGAACGGCGGTGGCGCCGGGTGCGGTGCTGGTCATGCGCGGTGCGGGACTTTCCTGTAACGGTGCGTGGAGCAGGGCCAGTTGACCCTGTGCGTACGGTACGGGGCGGGGGTCGCGGGACGCAGGGCACCCCCTGGGACGGAGGCACCTACCAACGGCGCGTCACACCTCGATGACCCGGTGCTCCTGTTCACGCCCTCTTGACGCTCAACGAACAACGCCAAAGAGCCCGAAATCCACTTCTCCTACCGTCACTTGACGCAAAACTCCGAACTCTCGCCGACTCGGTCGCAGCCGCCCTAGAGTGCCCTGATGGCCGACCAACGGGACGTATCCTCACCGCAAGGAACCCAGGACGCCGCCCACGGCGCCCTCGCACGCCCCACCCCCACCAACGTGACGGGTCTGACCGGGGTGTTCACCGACCCCCTGTGGCGCATTCCCGTCCGTTTGCACCCCGTGGAAATCGCCCTCCTACGCACCGAACCCCTACGGCGCCTGCACTTCATCGCCCACGGCGGCGCCTCGACGCTCTGCACCCTCCAGTCGTACTCCCGGCTGGAACACTCCCTCGGCGCCCTCTCCCTGGCCGCCCACTTCCGTCCGGAGGACGAACTCCTGCGGATCGCGGCCCTGTTGCACGACATCGGCCACCTCCCGTTGAGCCACACCTGCGAAGGCATTTCCGGCCTCGACCATCACGCCATCGGCATCCAGCTCCTCCGAACGGCCCCGATCCGCCCCGTACTGGAGGACCACGGCCTCACCCCCGAGGCCATCACCGCCCTCCTCACCCCACAGCCACCCACACCGCTCACCAACCGCTCGGGGCTCCTGAACCTCGACCACCTCGACTCGTTCGTACGCAGCGGCCGCGCCGCCGGCCACCTCACCACCGACCCGACCGACTTACTGAGCCGGCTCACCCTCCACGACAGCACGGTGTCGGCCGACCGTCCGGCCGCCGCCTCGCTCGTCGCCCTGGTCTGCGCGGAAGCGCGCCTGCACACCTCCTGGGACAACGCGGGCCCGGCCTCGGTGGTCCGCCGCCTGGCCCGCCAACTGCTCGACAACACCCCCCTCACCCCGGCCGCCTTCTCCCGCATGACCGATCCGCAACTGTGGTCCGCCCTCGACGCCTGCGCCCCCACACAAGCGGAAAGCACCATGCTCCGCTACGAGCCCCACCGCCTGACGGTCAGCACCACCCCCACCACTCCCCCGAACCACCCCGGCTGGCCCTTCTCCCTCCGCAAGATCTACCGCTCCGCCCCCTGGTGAACGGCCAACCCCTCGAAACCGCCTCCCCCGACCTGGCGGCCGAACTGAACGCCCTCACGGACCTCCCCACCACATTCCACGTCCACTGGACCTGACCGACGGCCCACACACTCCGAAGCCCCCCACGCCCCCGAACCGGCCCCCGCCCGTCCCACCGCGTCGTCCCCGAGCACCCCGTCTCCGCAGGTCAGCGCACGGGACGTCCCACCTCCACCACACACCCCGCCCGACCCTGGACTGGACAGCGGCAACGCCCCCACAATCGGGGCACCAACGGCGCGGTACATCCCCCGCGCCAATTCCGTCCCCGGACATGCGCCACACGTACGACCCCGGGTGCACCGTCCTCGGGCAGGCATCGCACGTACCGCCCCGGACGCACCGTCCTCAGGCACGCACCGCCCCCGGAAGCGCTACCCCGAGACACGCACCGCACGTACCACCTCCCGAACGACACCGCCCCCGGGCAAGCCCCACTCCCACCACACCCCAGCCACCCACGCCACTCACCGTGTCCACCGAATGCACCACATGCACCGCTTCACCACGACGAAAGGAACCCCATGTCCACCACCCGACTCGCACACCGTGGTTACGCCACCGTCGCGGTCGTCGCCGCAGCGGCCGCCGTCCTCCTGCCCGCCGCCACCCCCGCCGAGGCCAGCGGCACCAAGCTGACCCACAACCAGGCGGCGGCCAAGCTCCGCGCGGCCGGCATCAACTGGACCTCCAGCGGCAACTGCTCCGACCGCAACCGGAAGAACTGCACGTCCTTCACCTCGATCAACTCCGGCACCATCGACGGCGTCATCGCCTTCAAGCGCGCCAGCGGCTGCACCCTCACCATCACCGGCGGCACCGAAACCGGCCACGCCAGCGGCACCTACAGCCACTGGAACGGCTTCAAGGTCGACATCTCCCCCGCCACCGCCAAGTCCTGCCCCACCCTCTACATCACCCACCACTACACCTACATCGGCAAGCGAAGCGACGGCGCCCCCATGTACCGCACCTCCTCCGGCAACACCTACGCCAACGAGGGCAACCACTGGGACATCACCTACAAGTAGCCCCCACCCGGGCAGCGGCGGGACACCCCAGCGACGAGCCCTGCAAGTACGGACGAACCAAGCACCCAGCCTCGTCCCTGCGCTCCGAGATGCCCGCAGGCGGGGCCGGCGTTCCCAGGCGTCGCCGGCCGCTGGTACGAAACCCTCGGTCATCCGGCTTCTCTAGGGTTTCGCCTCCAATTCGGCCTAGCCGATAAAGCGGCTTGCCTACCGCACCATCCAGCACGTCAGCCCCAGGAAGAGCCGTCTCCCAAGTCGCTTCGGAACGAAGTTGACCCTGTATGACCGAAGCGTTTCTGTTTCAGTGCCGAGTGTTCTGTCAGTGCTTGGCCTTACGCTTCCGTTATGCGTAGAGGAGCGATCACCCAGGAGAACGTCATCAAGGCCCTTGCAGAGCATGACGAGTTGGGGCGTGATGCCTTCCTAGCGAGGTACGGCTTCAAGGGGGCACGGTCCTACGTCCTGGTACATAAGGGCCGGGAGTACGACTCCAAGGCGATCGCCGGGGTGGCGCATAAGTGGGGGCAGGGGCGTGCGCTCGCGCCAGACGAGTTCAGCGGGGGCAAGGACCATGCCGTGGCATGGCTCAAACGAGCAGGCTTCCAGGTAAAGGCTGTCAAGAACCCGGATTGGGCCCGTGATGAGGTCATACTCGCCTGCCAACTGGTGAGGGAGAACGACTGGAAGGGGCTGGACGCCCAGGACAGCCGAGTGGTGGAGCTGTCTGCCCTGCTCCAGTTGCTCCCCCTCCACGCTGAAGCGGAGCGCAACGAGAAGTTCCGCAACTGCAATGGTGTCGCTCGCAAAACATTCGACATTGCCACCCGGCACCCGGAGTACCAGGGGAAGCCCACCAACGGCGGCGCGCTGGATGGCACGGTGCTGCACGAGTTCCTTGCCCGCCCGGAGGAGATGACCGAGGCTGCGCGCCTCATCCGCCAGGGCATCGCTACGGGTGAACTGCGGTCCCTCGCGCCGACTGAGGACGAGACGTTCGACGACGACTACAGTGCGCCCGAAGGACGGTTGCTGATGCGTCGGCACAGGGCGCGTGAACGGAACAAGGGCCTGCGCAAGAAGAAGATCACTTCTGTTCTCCAGCGTGGCGGGCGACTCGCTTGCGAGGCGTGCGGTTTCGACTTCGAGGAAGTCTACGGGGACCGTGGCGCCGGGTATATCGAGTGCCATCACATTCTCCCGCTTCACATAGCGGGGGAAGGACGGACCAAGCTCAACGATCTCGCCCTTATATGCGCTAACTGTCACCGCATGATCCACCGGCGCGCACCGTGGCCGACGCCCGGAGAGCTTCGGGCCTCTATAGAGGGAAAGCACGCGGCTGACAGGCGCGCGGCGGAAGCCTTGGCCGCCGCGCAGGCCGACTGACGAACGGACACCGAACCTGTGAGCTGCCATGACCATCAACGGTGCAACCGCCCGCAGAGCACTCTGCCCGAGCTCGCCACCGAGGCAGCCGAGGCGACCGCGAAGCTCGTCCCGAGGGCCGTCGCTCGCGCCGCGGGGCTCACCTCGGGCTCACACGCTCACGCAGAGATCATCAGGATTCCCGGGCAGCCAGCCCCGGACAAAGAAAAAGTCCAGGTCAGCGGGTAACTGACCTGGACTTCATCGGAGCCGCCTAAGGGAATCGAACCCTTGACCTACGCATTACGAGTGCGTCGCTCTGGCCGACTGAGCTAAGGCGGCGTGGTGCGCGGCCCAGTTTACACATGGCCAGGGGGTGGTCTGTAACCGGTTCGGGGGCTGGTCAGGTGCAGCGTTTGTTCTTGGGGGGCATGGTGCCGTCGAGGAGGTAGGTGTTGACGGTGGTGTCGATGCAGGTGCTGCCTCGGCCGTAGGCGGTGTGGCCGTCGCTGTCGTAGGTGAGGAGGGTGGCGCTGGAGAGCTGGGAGGCGAGGCTCTTGGCCCAGGCGTAGGGGGTGGCCGGGTCGCGGAGGGTGCCGAGGACGAGGATCGGGGCGGCGCCCTTCGCCTCGATGCGGTGGGGGGTGCCCTGCGGCTTGACCGGCCAGTAGGCGCAGTTCAGGGAGGCCCAGGCGAAGGTGTCGCCGAAGACCGGGGACGCCTTGCGGAAGGCGGGCAGCTCGGCGCGGACCTGGTCCGGGTCGGTGGCGGCGGGCGGCAGGTCGAGGCAGTTCACGGCGGGGTTGGCGTACATCTGGTTGGCGTAGTCGCCGTCCTGGTCGCGTTCGAAGTAGCTGTCGGAGAGGACGAGCAGGCCGCGGCCGTCACCCTGCTCGGCCTGGGCCAGGGCCTTGCGCAGCAGCGGCCAGGCCCGCTGGTCGTACATGGCGGCGATCACCCCCGTCGTGGCCAGCGACTCGGTGAGCGGGCGGCTCTGGCCGGTGGCGAGGGGGTGGGCGTCCAGCTTCTTGAAGAAGGCGGCGAGGCGGGCGCCGGCGTCGGTGGCGTTCTGGTGGCCGAGGGGGCAGTCGGGCTGCGCGACGCAGTCCTCGGCGAACCCGGTGAAGGCGCCGTTGAAGCCCACGGCCTGGTCGAGGTTGGTCCGGAGGGAGTCGCGCGAGGGGTCCAGGGCACCGTCGAGGACCAGCCGGCCGGAGCGGGACGGGAAGAGTCCCGCGTAGGTCGCGCCGAGGAAGGTGCCGTACGAGGCGCCGACGAAGTTGACCTTCGCGTCGCCGAGCGCGGCGCGCAGGACGTCCATGTCGCGGGCCGCCGCGATGGTCGAGACATGGGGCAGCAGCTTGCCGGAGTGCCGTTCGCAGCCCTGGGCGAAGGAGCGGTACGCGGCGACGAGCTTGTCGACCTCCGCCGGGGTGTCGGGGGTCTGGTCGGTCTCGGTGTACGCGTCCATCTGCTTGCTGGAGAGGCATTCGATCGGCTCGCTGCGGGCGACGCCGCGCGGGTCCATCGCCACCATGTCGTAGCGGGCCCGGACCGAGGCCGGCTGCGGTGCGTACTGCTGGAGGTAGTCGATCGCCGAACCGCCGGGGCCTCCGGGGTTGACCATCAGCGAACCGATCCGCTTCCCCGGGCCGGTGGCCTTCTTGCGGGCCACGGCGAGCTTGAGGTCGGTGGCGGGGTCGGGGTTCGCGTAGTCCAGGGGCGCCTTCATCGTCGCGCACTCGAAGCCGGGTACGCCGCACGCGCGCCAGGAGAGCTTCTGGTCGTAGTAGCGCTGGAGGTTGCCGGGGGTGGCGGAGGGCAGCGGCACCAGGACGCGGGTGCCGTCGGGGCGGGCGCTCTCCTGGGCCTCCGCCGTGCCGTCCGGATGCGCCGACGAGTCGGGCGGTGTCCCGCCGGACGAGCAGCCGGAGACCAGCAGGGCGGTGGCCGCGAAGAGGACGGCGGCGAGGCGGAAGGGGCGACTGGTGGCCACGGCGGCTCCTTGGTCCCTGGAGGGCGTGCGGGGGGCGGTGACGAGGCAGTGAGGGCGGGGGGACGGGACGAACAGAACGAACGGAGCGTATCTGGTTGGGGACGGTGAGTGGTGGTGGATGGGTGTTGTGGTGGCGGGTGGAGTGGATGGGGCGGATGGGAGATCACGGCGACGGCGCGTCCGGCATCCAGATGCGCGGCGAGCCGCCCGGCGGCCACCTCGTGGAACACGTCGAGCGCACCCTGGTAGCCCCGCCGGACTGCCCCCCTCACACCGCCCGAAGCAGCCGCCTCCGCCTCACCCCGCCCGCAGGGCAGCCGTCATCGCTTCGACCGCGAGGAGCGGGGCGACGTTGCGGTCCAGGGCCTCGCGGCAGGCGATCACGGCTTCTATGCGGCGCAGGGTGCGTTCCGGGGTGGAGGAGGAGGCGATGCGGCGGATGCCGTCGTGGGCCTCCTCGTTGGCCAGCGGCACGGTGGCGCCCAGTTGGAGGGCGAGGACGTCGCGGTAGAAGCCGGTGAGGTCGACCAGGGCGAGGTCGAGGCTGTCGCGCTGGGTGCGGGTGGCGCGGCGCTTCTGCTTGTCCTGGAGTTCCTTCATCACGCCGGCCGTGCCGCGGGGCAGCCGGCCGCCCGTGCCGGCGGCGGCGCCCAGGGCCGCGCGCAGTTCCTCGGTCTCCTTCGCGTCGACCTCCTCGGCGACCTGCTTGGCGTCCTCGCCGGCCGCGTCGATCAGTTCCTGAGCGGCCTTGAGGCAGCCGCCGATGTCATCGACGCGCAGCGGCAGCTTGAGGACGGCGGCGCGGCGGGCGCGGGCCCGTTCGTCGGTGGCGAGGCGGCGGGCGCGGCCGATGTGGCCCTGGGTGGCCCGGGCGGCGGTGGCCGCGGTGCCGGGGTCGATGCCGTCGCGGCGGACCAGGACGTCGGCGACCGCGTCGACGGGGGGCGTGCGCAGGGTGAGGTGGCGGCAGCGGGAGCGGATGGTGGGCAGGACGTCCTCGATGGAGGGGGCGCACAGCAGCCAGACCGTGCGGGGTGCCGGTTCCTCGACGGCCTTGAGGAGGACGTTGCCGGCGCCCTCGGTGAGGCGGTCGGCGTCCTCCAGGACGATCACCTGCCAGCGGCCGCCCGCCGGGGAGAGCGAGGCGCGGCGGACGAGGTCGCGGGTCTCCTTGACGCCGATGGAGAGCAGGTCCGTGCGGACGATCTCGACGTCGGCGTGGGTACCGACGAGGGTGGTGTGGCAGCCGTCGCAGAAGCCGCAGCCGGGGGCGCCGCCGAGGGCCCGGTCGGGGCTGACGCACTGGAGCGCGGCCGCGAAGGCGCGCGCCG
>NZ_JCANQV010000117.1:0-17678 GCF_059553635.1 Candidatus Streptomyces philanthi | reverse complement strand
GCGTCTCTGCTGCCTCGGGTTCGACATCGTGCCATCCTCGCTTTTCTGGGGGACAGGGTGCGGGTCGGGCGGGGCGTCCACTGCTGTGTGCTCCCTCTACCGTCCGGGTGAAAACCGTGTATCCGCCGGGCGGGCGTGGCGCCTGTGACCGCGGTGACGCCGTCGCCCGGCGTCCTGCGCACAGGGTGCCGAGCGGGCGGATGTTCCGCCGGGTGCGCGGGCGGGGCCGTCCGGGGCGCGGGGAGGCACGGGCCGTCGCCCGGACACCCTCCGCTCCGTCCCAGGCAACCGGATTTCCCCGCACCCGCTCGCATACATCCGAAATCTTTCACTTTCCTCCGCTATGAGCGGGTTTCCGCCCGTTCTCCGACAAGCTTCCGTCAGACCTTCGCCTCACACCTGTCGGACACCACGGAACGGGACCCGGCGCGGACCGTGCCGGTATCCCACCGCTTCCGCGCCGTCCGCGCCACTTCCGGGAGTGCGCGACGGAGCGGGGAGCCGCCCGCGCGCCCCTCGCGCGTCCGCGCCCACCGCCGTTTCCGGACACCCTGGGACCGGCCCCACTCCCCTCACCGCCACCACGGGCCGCACCGCCCCCACCCCCCACTCACCCCCGAGACGCCACCCCGCGTCCGTAAAATCCCGGTTTGTATGGGCCAGGTAGCCCGTTGGTGCCTGTTTGATCACACCTAAGGACCCTGGCGGGAGGAACCGACAACGCGTCGCTACGATGTCGGGGGCCGGTGGACCGTACCCGGCCGGGCCAGACCGACAGAGAAGCCGGCAGGCCCCGATCCCCGCTCCCGGAGGGTTTTTCCGTGCCGGCTGGAACGCTGTACCGCGGCCGGGAAGGCATGTGGTCCTGGGTGGCTCACCGAGTCACCGGCGTCCTCATCTTCTTCTTCCTGTTCGTCCACGTCCTCGACACCGCTCTCGTCCGCGTCTCCCCCGACGCGTACGACACCGTCGTCGCGACCTACAAGACGCCCATCGTCAACCTGCTGGAATACGGCCTGGTGGCCGCGATCCTGTTCCACGCGCTCAACGGTCTCCGCGTCATCGCGGTGGACTTCTGGTCCAAGGGCCCGAAGTACCAGAAGCAGATGCTGTGGACCGTCGTCGGTGTCTGGGTCGTCCTGATGGCCGGCGCCTTCTACCCCGTGCTGCAGCACACCCTGCGCACGCTGTTCGGGAGCTGATGAGGCGAGATGTCTGCTGAAACCCACTCCCCCGCCGGCGCCACCGCCGACGCCGTGTCCCTCTACGACGTGGACAACCCGGCCCCGGTGATCGAGCCCCCGCGCAAGCGGACCGGCAAGACCCCGAAGTCGACGCGTACCAACTTCGAGCTGTACGGCTGGCTGTTCATGCGGCTGTCCGGCATCGTGCTCGTCGTCCTGGTCCTGGGCCACCTGCTGATCCAGCTCGTGCTGGACGGCGGCGTCTCCAAGATCGGCTTCGCGTTCGTCGCCGGCCGCTGGGCCTCCCCGTTCTGGCAGGTCTGGGACCTGGTCATGCTCTGGCTCGCCATGCTGCACGGCGCCAACGGCCTGCGCACCGTCATCAACGACTACGCGCAGCGGGACAACACCCGCTTCTGGCTGAAGATGCTGCTGTACACCGCCACGGTGTTCACCGTCCTCCTGGGCACGCTGGTGATCTTCACCTTCGACCCGAACATCGCATAGGACCCGGGCTGAGGTAACGACCATGAAGATCCACAAGTACGACACCGTCATCGTCGGCGCCGGCGGCGCGGGCATGCGCGCGGCCATCGAGTCGACCAAGCGCAGCCGCACCGCGGTCCTGACGAAGCTGTACCCGACCCGCTCCCACACCGGCGCCGCCCAGGGCGGTATGGCCGCCGCCCTCGCGAACGTCGAGGAGGACAACTGGGAGTGGCACACCTTCGACACGATCAAGGGTGGCGACTACCTGGTCGACCAGGACGCCGCCGAGATCCTGGCGAAGGAGGCCATCGACTCCGTCCTCGACCTGGAGAAGATGGGCCTGCCGTTCAACCGCACCCCGGACGGCACCATCGACCAGCGCCGCTTCGGCGGTCACTCCCGTAACCACGGTGAGGCCCCGGTCCGCCGGTCCTGCTACGCCTCGGACCGCACCGGCCACATGATCCTCCAGACGCTGTACCAGAACTGCGTCAAGGAGGGCGTGGAGTTCTTCAACGAGTTCTACGTCCTGGACCTGCTGCTCAACGAGGTCGACGGGGTCAAGAAGTCCGCGGGCGTCGTCGCCTACGAGCTGGCCACCGGCGAGATCCACGTCTTCCAGGCGAAGGCGATCATCTTCGCGTCCGGCGGCACCGGCAAGTTCTTCAAGGTGACCTCCAACGCGCACACCCTGACCGGTGACGGCCAGGCCGCGGCCTGGCGCCGGGGCCTGCCGCTGGAGGACATGGAGTTCTTCCAGTTCCACCCGACCGGCATCTGGCGCATGGGCATCCTCCTGACCGAGGGCGCCCGCGGTGAGGGCGGCATCCTCCGCAACAAGGACGGCGAGCGCTTCATGGAGAAGTACGCGCCCGTCATGAAGGACCTCGCCTCGCGTGACGTCGTCTCGCGGTCCATCTACACCGAGATCCGCGAGGGCCGCGGCTGCGGTCCCGAGGGCGACCACGTCTACCTCGACCTCACCCACCTGCCGCCGGAGCAGCTGGACGCCAAGCTGCCCGACATCACCGAGTTCGCGCGCACCTACCTCGGTATCGAGCCCTACACGGACCCGATCCCGATCCAGCCGACCGCGCACTACGCGATGGGCGGCATCCCGACCAACGTCGAGGGCGAGGTGCTGGCCGACAACACCACCGTCGTGCCGGGCCTGTACGCCGCCGGCGAGGTCGCCTGCGTCTCCGTCCACGGCGCCAACCGCCTGGGCACCAACTCGCTCCTGGACATCAACGTCTTCGGGCGCCGGGCCGGCATCGCCGCCGCCGAGTACTCCGCGGACGCCGACTTCGTCGAGCTGCCCGAGGACCCGGCGCAGCAGGTCGTCGACCAGGTCGAGCGGCTGCGCTCGTCCACCGGCAACGAGCGGGTGGCGGACCTCCGCAAGGAGCTCCAGGAGTGCATGGACGCCAATGTGATGGTGTTCCGCACCGAGCAGACGATCAAGACCGCGGTCGAGAAGATCGGCGAGCTGCGCGAGCGCTACCGGAACGTGTCCATCCAGGACAAGGGCAAGCGGTTCAACACCGACCTGCTGGAGGCCATCGAGCTGGGCAACCTGCTCGACCTGGCCGAGGTGATGGCCGTGTCCGCGCTCGCCCGCAAGGAGTCCCGCGGCGGTCACTACCGCGAGGACTACCCCAACCGCGACGACGTCAACTTCATGCGGCACACCATGGCGTACCGCGAGGTGGGCGCAGACGGCTCCGAGTCGATCCGCCTCGACTACAAGCCGGTCGTCCAGACCCGCTACCAGCCGATGGAGCGTAAGTACTGATGAGCACCCCCACCGTGGAGAAGCACTCCGCCGCACTGGACGCGGCCGAGAACGGCGCTTCTCACCTGATCAAGGTCACCTTCCGGATCCGCCGGTTCAACCCGGAGGTCTCCGAGGAGGCCAGCTGGCAGGACTTCCAGCTGGAGATCGACCCGAAGGAGCGCGTCCTGGACGCCCTCCACAAGATCAAGTGGGACCAGGACGGTTCGCTGACCTTCCGCCGGTCCTGCGCCCACGGCATCTGCGGCTCCGACGCCATGCGCATCAACGGCAAGAACCGTCTGGCGTGCAAGACGCTGATCAAGGACATCAACCCGGAGAAGCCGATCACGATCGAGGCCATCAAGGGCCTGACGGTCCTCAAGGACCTGGTCGTGGACATGGAGCCGTTCTTCCAGGCGTACCGCGACGTCATGCCGTTCCTGATCACGACCGGCAACGAGCCGACCCGTGAGCGGCGGCAGTCCGCCGAGGACCGCGAGCGCTTCGACGACACCACCAAGTGCATCCTGTGTGCCGCGTGCACCACCTCGTGCCCGGTGTTCTGGAACGACGGCCAGTACTTCGGCCCGGCCGCGATCGTCAACGCGCACCGCTTCATCTTCGACTCGCGCGACGAGGGCGGCGAGCAGCGCCTGGAGATCCTCAACGACAAGGACGGCGTCTGGCGCTGCCGGACGACCTTCAACTGCACGGACGCCTGCCCGCGCGGTATCGAGGTCACCAAGGCCATCCAGGAGGTCAAGCGGGCCCTGATCACGCGCCGCTTCTGACCTGACCGCGACCGGGCCCCCGTCCGGCCGCACCGGTCCCTTCCCGAGGGCCCCGCTTCCGTGCGCGACACGTACGGAAGCGGGGCCCTCAGGCGTACGGGCACCACCGGCCCTACGCCGAGCGCAGGGCCAACGCCGCCAGCGCCGCGTCCTCGGTGTGCCGCTGCCGCATCAGATCCGCGTAGCGCTCCAGCGCGGCGCGGCGGAGGAGGAGTTCCCCGATCTCGGCGTCGAGCTGCGTCCGGGTACGCGGAGATCGCCTCAGGCCGTCTGCCGATGCTCGAAAGGCCGGAGGAGTGGGTGGGGATGGTGGGGAGGTTCCTGGAGGAGGGGCTGTGACGGGACGGGCGGCCGCGTGCCGCTCGGGGCCGCCGTTACGCCTCGCCCAGCACCTTGTCCAGGAACGCGTCCAGGTTGCCCACGGTGCGGGCGATCCGCTCCTCCAGCGACAGCGACTCCTCGTGCCGGCCGGCGAGCTGCGACCGCTTGCGGCCGCGTACGTAGAGGGAGCAGGCGAGGTCGGCGCAGAGGTACGTCCCGACGGTGTTGCCCTGCCGCCCGGCGGCGCCGGCCCGGCGGGCGGCGAGCAGAGCGACGCCCGAACCGGGGTGGCCGGTGACACAGATCGAACAGACCGTCGTCTTGGTGAAGCTCCGCCGCACCCCGCTCGGCACCCGCAGGGTGACCCCCATCACCCCGTCCCCGCGCGGCGCCACCAGATAGCTGCGGTCCGGCGCCCCCGGGTCACGCCATCCGAGGAAGTCCAGGTCGTCCCAGGGGAGTTCTCCCAGACCGGCGGGAAGGTTGATACGGCTCGCCTCGCCCTTCGAGCAGTTGACGAACGAGGCGCGGATCTGTTTTTCGCTGAGCGGGTCCATGGTCGCGGACGCTAACAACAGGGGAACGGCGACGTCACTCGAATTAGCGAGGGGCGGGGCCTGGACCTGCGGCCCCGTCCTCGCCTGTCCCCGCCCCGTCCCGGCCATGCCCCGTCTCAGCCCAGGCCCTGCCCGCCCGCGGCCTTCCTCCGCCGGCTCACGACCACTCCGGCCACCGCAGCGCCGACGACAAGCACCCCGCCCGCGGCGATCCCCCCGTAGAGCAGCGCGCCGCCGCCCTTCTCGTCCCGGGCGTTCGCGGCGGGCCGGTCGGCGCCGGGGAGGACCGGCTGCTCCGGTGCCTTGCCCTGCGGCATCGGCAGCGGCCCTTCCGCCGGCCCGGCGGCGATGGTGCGCCGCAGGGCGGGGCCGGGCTGGATGTAGCCGTAACCGTAGTGCGCGTCGGGCAGCTTGAGGTTCTTGTCCTTCTCGGCCTGCGCCAGCCCCGCCGTCTTGACGAGCCGATTGGCGATCTGGCCGGGGGTGAGGTCCGGGAACTTCTCCTTCAGCAGCGCCACGGCGGCGGACACGTACGCCGTGGCGGCGGAACTGCCGTCGGCGGTGCGGTAGTCGGAGTCGGACTTGCCCATGGCGACGGGGATGCGTTCGCCGGGGGCGAGGAGGTCCATATCGGAGTTGGCATTGTTGGCGTCGGCGGACTTGCCGTACTTGTCGACGGAGCCGACGCCGATCGCCCCGGGGCACCCCACGGGGTAACTCTTCTTGGACCAGCCGTCGTTACCCGCGGCCGCCACGACCACTACGCCCTTTTCGAGGGCGTACCGGATGGACTCACAGGTGTCACGCGTAAGACTCTCGCCATAGGACATGTTGATCACGTCCGCGCCGTGCTCCACGGCCCACCGCGTCGCCTGCCCGCTGTTCTTGTACTCCGGTACGGGAAGGATCTTCGCGTCGGGCGCCAGCCCCTTCACCCCCGCCGAGCCGCCCGGACCGTGTCCGTGGCCCGCGATGACGGAAGCCATCGCCGTGCCATGGTCACGGATGTCCTTGCCGGGCGGCAGCTGCTTGGCCGCTTCGTCCTGTGTCGCCTTCGCGAAGTCCGGGCCAGGCAGGAACACCCCGGTCAGGTCCTGGTGAGTGGTCCGGAATCCGCTGTCCAGCACGGCGACGGTGACCCCCTTGCCGGTCGCCGTCTTCCACAGCTCGTCCGCCCCGAACGCGGTCAACGGCCACTGCTCGTCGCGGATACGGTCCGCGGCGGCGGTGCCGCTCGCGGTCAGCAGCAGTGCTCCGGAGAGTGCGGCGACGCCCATCGCGCGCAGTGTCCGGGTGACCCTCATGGTTCTCTCCTTCTGCCGTGCTGCTGCCAGGGCGGCGGCGCGGCGAACGAGGCCGGGCCCCGTTCGCCGCGCCGCCGTAGGACGGTGGTGGGGTCTACTCGATGACGCGTGGCGCCACATTACGCCGCGAGGCCCACGTCTCCTCATCCTCGACAAGGTAGTCGGGACGCTCCTTGCCGGACTGCCTCTTGTCCTTGTCCTTGCCCTTGCCGGCCGCGCCCGCCATACCCGGCATGCCGGCCTGGGTGCCGCCACGGCTGCGGTGCAGCCCGGCGCCTCCCTGCTTGGCGCCACCGGCCGGGCCGCCGGGGGTCGTCCCGCCACCGGTTCCCGTCCCGGCGCCGGGACGCCGGGCGCCACCGCCCGTACCGCCCACGGCACCCCCGCGCGCACCACCGAAACCGCCGATACCACCGGCCGCGCCCTTGCCTCCGACCACACCGCCACCACCCGCGCCACGGCCTCCGCCCCCGGAACCCCGGGTTCCGCCCGGCACCCCGATGAGGCCCGGCGGCACCGCCCCAGCCGGAAGACCGCCCCCCGGACCGCCGGGGGTTCCCTGGCCACCACCGGGCTTGGGGCCGACGGCGCCTCCGGCGGTCGGCGGCGGGGTGAGCGTGCTGTCGTGCAGGCTGTCGAGTCCGGTACGGGCCGGGAGAACGGGGAGGCCGGCCTTGGGAAGACCGGTACCGGTACGGCCGCCCCCGGAGAAGCCGCCGCCCGTGTGGCCCGCACCGGGGGCACCGGTCACCGGGCGGCCGAAGCCCCGGGGAACGGCGCTCCCGCCCGGCGCCACCGTGGTGGGCTGCGGCCGCGTACCGCCCGTGACGGGCATGTTGACGGGCGGCGGCGCGGGCGTGGTCGCGGGCGGCACCGGCCAGTCGCCGTGGGTGCCGATGCCAGTGCCCTCGCGCAGCCGCGTGCTGTTGCCGTCGTAGTTGGCCGCCAGCTCCTCCATGACGACGACGGCCTCGACCTGGCGCTCCTTGGTGAGGGACAGGTTGTCCCGGTTGAGCTCCAGTGCCATGCGGGCGTCCATCTTCGGGTTCGCCATGTCCTTCTTGAACTGGCTGTCGTCGCCGCTCTCGTCCATGGCACGGTCCCAGAGGCCCGGATCCTTGATCTTCGACATGGCCTTCTTGGCCTCGCGCAGGCTGTGTGCCACGCCGCCGCCCGCACCCGAGCCACGCGAGCCGATCAGGGTCGCCTCGACGATGCGGGCGTGCTGGTACGTGCGGTCGAGCTTGTCGAGCACCTTGCCCGCCTCCCGGCGGAACGCGTCGGCCGCGGAACCCTCCCAGTGCGCCGACGCGCGCTCGACGGCGTCCATGAACGCCTTGCGGATACCACCGCGTCCGTCCTCGCCCGCGAGCCGGTCGGCGGATGCCCGCCAGTGGCCGCCGGAGGTCTCGATGGCCTCCGGGCTGGCGTTTTCGATCATCGCGCGCAATGCGTTGATGCCGTGGTGATGGAAGTCGGACGGCGAGGTGGGGACAACGCGCTGCCCCTTGAACGACTTCAGTCGTTCGGCGCGCTCCTCATCCTTTCGCTGCCGCTCCATCATCTTGGCGCTCTCGTATTCCTGCCGGGCGTCAACCATGCAGGCCCCCTTTCGTCGTCACCCTCCGTGCCCCGGACGAACCAACTGCTCAGCCGTTCATCGACACCTTTGTGGCGTGCTCCTGGTCCTCGTAGGCACCCCGGCTGGCCTCGGTCTTGTCGCCGAACTCCTTGATGAGGTCCTGGAGCGCCTTGACCACCTGCGCCATGTACTGCTGCATGTCGTCGTGTGCGGAGGCGAGCTTCTCGGCCTCCTGGAAGTTCACACCGAACGCACTCTTAGGAATCGACGTGCTGTACTTCACCTTCTGGCTGGGTTCGTCCATGTCTGCCTGAAGGTGCTTGAGCTGGCGTACGACGCCGTCCAGTTCGTCGAGATCGACCCGGAACTTCTCGCCCATGACCGTGCTCCCCCGCTTCCCGCGGTCCGCGTGCGCCCCGGTCGCACCCCCCGTGGCGCGCTCTCGGTAAGGGCGACGTAAACCCCGCAGTAAGGATAGGGAGTTGGCGTCCGGCAAGGCAAAGGCGAATGTCGGGATGTGTCCGATTCGACGGATGGTTCGGGTGCACTTCGTGAGTGGTTCGTCACCGGGGCGGCGGGCCGGGGGCGCTTACGGGCGCCCGGCCGCGTTCCGGTGTGCGAGCCCCGGCGCGTACGGCGAGGGCGCGCCCCCACCGTGCGGGGGCGCGGCGGTGTGCGGATCAGCTGGTCGGGTCGTCCGGCTTGCCGCGTCCCAGGGCGCGTACGCCGCGGAACCCGATCACTCCGATTGCCGTCCCCAGAAGAAAGGACGTCACGGCGAGCAGCAGGTGGACCCAGAAATAGGCGGTCGGGTCCCCCGCGTCGTCGAACGCGAGTCCGCTCCCGTCCTTGACGAGATTCTTGACGAAAGTGATCCAGATGAACCAGCTCCAGACCCCGAAGGCGAGCAGGAACCAGGACACGGGGCGAGAGAGCTTCATGGTTTCCAGTATGGGTACACCGTCCGGTCAGGGGTCGTCGGGGGCGCTCGTCCGTGGGGCGGCGTCCGGGGCGGGGGTGTGGGCGGGTACGTTCACCGACGTGCCGACGACCTCCTCAGCCTCCGCCCCGTCAGCGGCGGCCTCCGCCTCTGCCGCCCTCCCCGTCTCCTCGGCCGCGCGTTCCGTGCCGCGGCCCCGTTCCGGTGCGTGTCCCGAGCCGCCCGCGCGGGCGCCGGAGCGCGCGGCCGGCCCGCGCCGTCTCGTGCCCCGTATGCGCCGGGCGCTGCCCGGGCGCGCGGCGGTCCTGACCGCCTCCTCCGCCCTGCTCGCCTCCCCGCTGGTGCTGGTCGGCGGGGTCGCCCACGCCGCCCCCGGGGACGGCAAGGACGCGGTGAAGACGCCGCGGCCGCCCGCCACGATGTCGCGGGTGGGCGGTGAGCTGCTGGGCCGGCCCGGTGTCCAGGTGCAGCCGAAGGAGGGGGCGCCGAAGCTGCCCGAGGAGATCTCGTCGCGGTCGTGGATCGTGTCGGACGCGGATTCCGGCGAGGTACTGGCCGCGAAGAACGCGCACTGGCGGCTGGCCCCGGCCAGCACGCTGAAGATGCTGTTCGCCGACACGCTGCTGCCGAAGTTCCCCAAGAACCAGAAGTACACGGTCAAGCCCGCGGACCTCCAGGGCATGGGTGAGGGCAGCAGCCTGGTCGGGATAAAGGAGAACCTGAGCTACACGGTGCACGACCTGTGGCTCGGGGTGTTCCTGCGTTCGGGCAACGACGCGGTGCACACGCTCTCGGCGATGAACGGCGGTACGGAGGCCACGGTCGCCGAGATGCGCAAGCAGGCCAAGGAGCTGAACGCCACCGACACCCATGTCGTCACTCCGGACGGCTATGACGCGCCGGGCCAGGTCTCCAGCGCGTACGACCTGAGCCTGTTCGCCCGTGCCGGGCTGCGGAACGCGGACTTCCGTGAGTACTGCTCGACGGCGAGCGCGCAGTTCCCCGGCGACAAGGGGAAGGACGGCAAGCGGGAGTCGTTCGGCATCCAGAACACCAACCGGCTGCTCAGCGGCGACTTCGACATCAAGCCGTACCCGGGGATCGCCGGGGTGAAGAACGGTTCGACGACCAACGCCGGGTCGACGTTCACCGGGCTCGCCGAGCGTGGTGGCCGCAAGCTGCTGGTCACCGTCATGCACCCGGACAGGCCCGGCCACAACGAGGCGTACAAGGAGACCGCGAAGCTGTTCGACTGGGGCTTCAGCGCCTCGGGCAAGGTGGAGCCGGTCGGCAGGCTGGTCGGCCCCCGGAGCGAGGAGGGCGACGCCACGAAGCCCGGCGCGGGACGCGACAAGGGCGGCGAGGGGACGACGCAGGCGTCGCTGGACGGGGGTGGCGGCCCCGGCATGTGGACGGCGCTGGGTGTGGCGGGCGGCGCACTGGTCGTCGCGGGCGCCGTCACCGTCGGCCTCCGCCGGCGCAAGCCGCGCCCCGCGCCGGGACGCCGGCGGGCGCGCGGCTGAGGCGAAGGGACGGGGTGCGCCGCGCACGGACCGCGGCGCACCCCCTGCCGCACGTCAGTGCGCCGCCGCCTCTCAGGCCCGCTCCCCCGGCCCGTCGCCCCCCTCGGGCCCGGTTTCCGGCGCTCCGCGCTTCTCCCTCCGGGTGGCCGTCCACGCCGCGCAGAAGACCAGCAGCTTCGCGGTGAAGTTGATCCACAGGAGGAGGGCGACGGGTGTGCCGAAGGCGCCGTACATGCTCTTCGCGGCGACGCCCTTGAGGTAGCCGCTGAGCAGCAGCTTCAGCAGTTCGAACCCGACCGCGCCGATGAGGGCCGCGACGAGGACGGTGCGGCGCGGCGGCCGGACGCCGGGCAGTCCGGTCAGGACGTACAGGAGCAGCAGCAGGTCGGCGACGACGGCGATGCAGAACCCGGCGACGGACAGCAGCATGCTGCCGACGCCGCCCTCGGCCAGGCCGATCGCCTCCGCGGCCTTGCCGACCGCCGCGGTGGCGAAGGCGGAGCAGGCGACGGAGAGCAGGGCGACGCCGCCGAGGCCGATGAGCAGGGCGGCGTCCCGGGCCTTGCCGACGAAGAAGTTGCCGTTCTCGTCGGGCTTCTCCCACACGGCGCGCAGGCAGTCGCGCAGCGAGTCGACCCAGCCGATGCCGACGAAGAACAGGACGGCGCCGGCGATCACTCCGACGGTTCCGGCGTTGTCGACCAGTCCGGCGAGGTCGAGCTGGGCGGAGATGCCGGGGACCTGTTCGGCGAGCTTGGTCTCCAGGGCGTGCAGTTGGCGGGCGTCGAGCAGGGCGGCGCCGACGGCCGCGGCGACGGTGAGCAGGGGGAAGAGCGCGACGAAGCTGGTGAAGGTGATCGCGGCGGCGAGCCGGGTCCAGTGGACGCGTTGCATGCGGGTGTACGCGTGCCAGAGGTGGGTGGTCATCAGCCAGGTGACGGCCGGTCCGATCACCGGCAGTCGGCGCAGCCAGTCCATGGCGTGTCTTCCCCTCGTCCGTGCGGTGTCCGCGCCGTCCGTCGGGGTGTCAGGGGTGACGGGGACGCCCGGCGCGGTCCCGGACCATGATCCGGAATTTGATCATCCGCATACCCCGGAATCGCCGCCCCTCACCCACGGGAAGCGTGCGCCGTCACAGGAAGCGTGCTCCGCCACGAGAAACACGCACGTCTCAGCGCGACGAGGCGGGCGGCCGGGTCAGATCGGCCTGGCGGGGAAGGGTGGCGGAGCGGGGGCCGAAGGGGTACTCGCGCTGGAGGCGCCAGACGGCGTCCGCGCCCTGCTCGTACAGGGCGAAGCCGCCGATCGTCCAGGTGGCGGTGAAGTCCTTCAGTTCGGTCTGGGCGCGGTCCATGGCCGCCTCGTCGATGCCGTGGGCCACCGTGACGTGCGGGTGGTACGGGAACTGGAGCTCGCGGGCGCAGGGGCCGGAGGCGGCGCGGACGCGCGCCTGGAGGGCCGCGCAGCCGTCCGCGCCCTCGACGACCTTGACGAAGACGACCGGGGACACCGGCCGGAAGGTGTCGGTGCCCTCCAGGCGCAGGGGGAAGGGCCGGGAGGCGGCGGCGACGTCGGCGAGGTGGCGTCCGACGCGGGGCAGCGCCCCGGCGTCGACCTCGGTGGGTGGCAGGAGGGTGATGTGGGTGGGGATGCCGTGTGCGGCCGCGTCCCCGAAGCCTTCGCGCTGCCTTTGAAGGAAGCTGCCGTAAGGCTCCGGGACCGCGATCGAAACGCCCAGCGTTACGGTCCCCACTGCGTTCTCCCTCCGGACCCCGGATGCTTCGGTGGCGTCGCACGGCCGTCGGGTCGTACGGCCGTGCGACGTGGTGCGGCCGCGATCTGTCCGAGGCACCGCGCACCGCCCCAGTGTGACGGTGGTGTGCCGTGGGGCGGGGGCGTCCTCGGACCTGTCGCGGGGGTCCGAAGGCCCCTTCCGGAGGGCCTTCGGGCCGGGGGTGGCGAGGCGGTGCCCCGCCACCGGTCCGGTCAGTGCTTGGCGGGCAGGAAGCCGAGCCGGTCGTACGTGGCGGCCAGGGTCTCGGCGGCGACCGCGCGGGCCTTCTCGGCGCCCTTGGCGAGGATCGCGTCGAGCGTCGCGGGGTCCTCCAGGAACGCCTGGGTACGGTCCCGGAAGGGCGTGACGAAGTCGACCATGACCTCGGCGAGGTCGGTCTTGAGGGCGCCGTAGCCCTTGCCCTCGTAGTCCTTCTCCAGCTGCGGCACGTCCGTACCGGTGAGGGTGGAGAGGATGGTGAGGAGGTTGCTGACGCCGGGCTTGGCCTCGCGGTCGAAGCGGATCACGGTGTCGGTGTCCGTGACGGCGCTCTTGATCTTCTTGGCGGTGGCCTTGGGCTCGTCGAGGAGGTCGATGATGCCCTTCGGCGAGGACGCCGACTTGCTCATCTTGATCGACGGGTCCTGGAGATCGAAGATCTTCGCCGTCTCCTTGACGATGTACGGGTTGGGGACGGTGAAGGTGTCCCCGAAGCGGGTGTTGAACCGCTCCGCGAGGTCGCGGGTCAGCTCCAGGTGCTGGCGCTGGTCCTCGCCGACGGGGACCTGGTCCGCCTGGTAGAGGAGGATGTCGGCGACCATCAGCACCGGGTAGGTGAACAGTCCGACGGTGGTGCGGTCGGCGCCGTGCTTGGCCGACTTGTCCTTGAACTGGGTCATCCGGGACGCCTCGCCGAAACCGGTGACGCAGTTCATCACCCAGCCGAGCTGGGCGTGCTCGGGCACATGGCTCTGCACGAACAGGGTGCAGCGCTCCGGGTCGATCCCGGCGGCCAGCAGCTGCGCGACGGCCACCCGGGTGTTGCGGCGCAGCTCGGCCGGGTCCTGCGGGACGGTGATCGCATGCAGGTCGACGACCATGTAGAAGGCGTCGTGGGACTCCTGGAGGGCCACCCACTGGCGTACCGCACCGAGGTAGTTGCCGAGGTGGAAGGAGCCGGCGGTGGGCTGAATGCCGGAGAGCACACGCGGACGATCGAGAGCCATGGCATTGATTGTCTCAGGTCCGCGAACGTCCCCGGCCCCGGGCGGGGGATGCCGCTCGTCCCGGGGCGGCCGGGCCGCCGCCCATGGCGGGGCCCGGCGGAGCGGTCCCGCCCGCCGAAGGGAGTCGCCGATGTCCGCCGCGGAAGACGAGGGCGCGCGCCCGGACGCCGTCACGCGGCGCGCGCTGGCGGCCGCCGAGGCGCACAGCGCGCACAACTACCGTCCGCTGCCCGTGGTGATCACGAGCGCCGACGGGGCCTGGGTGACGGATGTGGCGGGACGGCGCTACCTGGACTTCCTGGCCGGGTACTCCGCACTGAACTTCGGGCACCGCCATCCCCGGCTGCTGGCCGCCGCACGGGCGCAGCTGGAGCGGGTCACGCTCACCTCGCGCGCCTTCCAGCACGACCGGTTCGCCGCGCTGTGCGACGGGCTGGCCGAGCTGTGCGGGATGGAGACGGTGCTGCCGATGAACACCGGCGCCGAGGCGGTGGAGACGGCGGTGAAGGCGGCCCGGAAGTGGGGCTACGAGGTCAAGGGCGTCCCGGACGGCCGCGCCAGGATCATCGTGGCGGAGAACAACTTCCACGGCCGCACCACCACCCTCGTCTCCTTCTCCACCGACCCCGCCGCCCGCACCGGCTTCGGCCCGTACACCCCCGGTTTCACGGTCGTCCCGTACGGCGACACGGAGGCGCTGGCCCAGGCGCTGGACGCGGACACGGTGGCGGTGCTGCTGGAGCCCGTCCAGGGGGAGGCGGGGGTGCTGGTGCCGCCGCCGGGGTACCTGCGGCGCGTACGGGAGCTGACCCGCGAGCGGAACGTGCTGTTCGTCGCGGACGAGATCCAGTCGGGGCTGGCCCGCACCGGCCGGACCTTCGCCTGCGACCACGAGGGGGTGGTCCCCGATGTGTATGTGCTGGGCAAGGCGCTGGGCGGCGGGGTGGTGCCGGTGTCGGCGGTGGTGTCGTCGCGGGAGGTGCTGGGGGTGTTCGGTCCGGGCGAGCACGGTTCGACGTTCGGCGGGAATCCGCTGGCGTGCGCGGTGGCCGAGGAGGTCGTCGCGATGCTGCGGACCGGGGAGTTCCAGGAGCGGGCGGCGGTGCTGGGCGCGCGGCTGCACGAGGCGCTGGGGCTGCTGGCCGAGGACGGCACGGTGGAGGCGGTGCGCGGGCGGGGGCTGTGGGCCGGGGTGGACGTCGCCCCGGCGCTCGGCAGTGGCCGGCGGGTGGCGGAGCGACTGATGGAGCGCGGGGTCCTGGTGAAGGAGACGCACGGCAGGACGCTGCGCCTCGCTCCCCCGCTGGTGATCGGGGAGGAGGACCTGGACCTGGGGCTGGCGCGGCTGCGGGAGGTGCTGGCCCGGATGCGGGCGGCGGCGCCGTAGCGGTCAGCGGATCAGGTGGGGGACGAACCGCGCGTACTCGTCCGTCACCGGCCCCGCCGACTCGCGGATGCCGAGTCCGGCCGCCTCGTCCCCGACGGTCCAGGCGCCGAGCACCACCCGGTTGCCGTCGAAGTCGGGCAGCGGCGCCAGGGCCTGGTAGCAGCAGGGGTCGTCGGCGTCCCTGGGCGCGGGCGGGGAACCGGCCGGGTGCAGGGTGACGCCCTCGCCCTCGCGGCCGAGGAGGGGTTTGGCGGCGTACCCGGTGGTCCGGGCCAGCTCGCGCGGCCCGTCGAGGTAGGCGGGCACCAGGTTGGGATGCCCGGGGTACAGCTCCCAGAGGACGGCGAGGAGGGCCTTGTTGGAGAGCAGCATCTTCCAGGCCGGTTCGATCCACAGGGTGCTGCCGGTGCCGCCGCCGTTGTCGAGGGTGTCCAGGACGTGCGGGCCGAAGCGGTCGGTGGCGAGCCATTCCCAGGGGTAGAGCTTGAAGCAGGCGCGGACGAAGCGGAGGCGCTGGTCGACGAAGCGGCCGGTGAGGTGGTCCCAGCCGATCTCCTCCATGGGGACGGACACGGTCTCCAGGCCGGCCTGGCGTGCCGTCTCCTCCAGGTAGGCGACGGTCATCAGGTCCTCGCCGAGTTCGTCGGCGGACGAGTGGGCGAAGTGCAGCGGGGCGCCGGGCGGGAGGAGCGGGGCCTGCCGCCGCCAGGCGTCGACGAGCCGTTCGTGGAGGGAGTTCCACTGGTCGGCGCCGGGGAACCGTTCCTCCAGCCAGAACCACTGCGGTCCCGCGGCCTCGATCAGTGAGGTCGGGGTGTCGGCGTTGTACTCCAGCAGGGTGGCCGGGCCGGTGCCGTCGTAGCGCAGGTCGAACCGTCCGTAGAGGGAGGGGAGTTCGTCCCTCCGGTGCCAGGACTCGGTGACGAGGGCGGCGAGGCGCGGATCGGTGATGCCGAGGTCGGCGAGGCGGTGGCGGGTGACGAGGTGGCCGGCGGCGGCCAGGCACATGGTGTGCAGTTCCTCGACGGTCTCCTCCAGCGCCTCGATCTCGGGCAGGGTGAAGGAGTAGTAGGCGCTCTCGTCCCAGTAGGGGCGCAGGGAGTCGTCGGGGTAGCGGGTGAGCGGGTAGATCAGGCCCTGTGCCTCGACGGTCCGCTGCCAGCCGGGGCGCGGGGTGAGGATGTGCCGTTCCATGCCGGTCAGCCGCCTATGCGGTGGGTGTGGCTGCTGTGGCCGCTCCCGGAGCAGCCGAAGCCGCCGCGGTCGACGGCCTGGGTCCTGCTGAAGGTGCCGTTGTCGACGTAGGAGCCCTTCTTGGTCTTCGGGTCGTAGTACCACGCGCCGTCGACGGGCCGCGGGGCGCCGCCGCGCCCGCTCTTGCCGTGGGAGACGCCGCGGTGGCCGCCGGACGAGGTGGTACCGCCGGTCGTGCAGTTCTTGGTGTCGACGACGCGGTAGCCCCGGACGATGTCGTAGCTGTCGCGGTCCACACAGCGTTTGTCGGGCTCGGAGCCGCAGGAGGTCAGGGCGGCGGCGAGCGCGCCCATCCCGCCGAGGATCACCGTGCTCGACCGCAGCCTGCGGCGCGCCTTTTCGGACATGTGTGTCACTCCCCCGTGAACAGTTGTCGTGGCTGGGTCAGCCTAGGGGGCGGTCGTACGGGCTGTTCGAGCGGCCTGGGGCGGACGTCGCGTCGCCCGCCCGGAGGGGGACTTTCAGCGGCCGGTGCGCGCCTGGCGTCGCGAGGCAGCCGGGAATTGTCCAACACCCCCTATCCCCCGGGCGCCCCCGGCAGTGCCCGCAGCAGCGCGTCCAGCACCCCGGCGAAGGCGTGCTCCGGCGGCCGCCCGTACGCCACGACCAGGCCCTCCCGTACGGGGACGGGTGCCGCCGGGTCGCGGAACGGGGACAGGCCCGCCAACGCGAGGCCCTGCCAGCGGGCGGCCTCGACGACGGACCGTTCGGTGCCGGGCGGCAGGTCGAGGACGGCGTGGAGTCCGGCGGCGATGCCGGAGACCGCCAGGTGCGGGGCGCGGGCGGCGAGCGACGTGACGAGCCGGTCGCGGCGGCGCCGGTAACGCAGCCGCATCCCGCGCAGATGGCGGTCGTAGGCGCCCGAGGAGAGGAAGGTGGCGAGGGTGAGCTGGTCCAGCGAGCCGAGCCCCCATTCGCCGGTGTCCTTGACGGCGAGGACCGGGTCCACAAGGTGGTCGGGCAGCACCATCCACGCGATCCGCAGGGCGGGGGCGAGGCTCTTGCTGGTGGTGCCGAGATAGACGACCCGTTCGGGGTCGAGCCCTTGCAGGGCGCCGACGGGCTGCCTGTCGTACCGGAACTCGCCGTCGTAGTCGTCCTCCAGGATCACCCCGCCGGTCGCGCGGGCCCAGTCGATCGCGGCGGCGCGGCGGTGGGGGTGCAGCGGTACGCCGGTGGGGAACTGGTGGGCGGGCGTCAGCAGCGCCGCCCGCACCCGGGCCAGGCCGGTCAGTTCCCCGGTGCGGGCGCCGTGCGCGTCGACGGTGAGGGGGACGGTGCCCAGTCCGGCGCGGCTGAGGACGTCGCGGTGGAAGGACAGCCCGTACGACTCGGTGGCGATCCGGTCGGCGGCGTCCGTCCGCAGCGCCCGGCCGACCAGGCTCAGGGCCTGCATGAACCCGGCGCAGACGACGATGCGGTCGGGGTCGGCGCGTACCCCGCGGGCGCGGGCGAGGTAGTCGGCGAGGACGGCCCGCAGCTCGGGGCGGCCCTGCGCGGTGCCGTAGCCGAACGCCTCGTGGGGCGCGTCGGTCAGGGCGCGGCGGGCGGCGGCCAGCCAGGCGGTGC
>NZ_JCANQV010000116.1:0-17685 GCF_059553635.1 Candidatus Streptomyces philanthi | reverse complement strand
GACCCGCCTGGCCCCGCGTCGTCCGCACCGACCTCGCCGGCGCCCACCGCGGCCGCGCGGGCCGGCGCACCGCCCTGGCGTCCTTCGTCCAGTTCACCGATCTGCACCTCGTCGACGTGCAGCACCCGCTGCGCACCGAGTACCTGCGCGCCGGGACCACCAGCGCCTGGCGTCCCCAGGAGGCGCTGACCGTCGCCGGGGCCGTCTCCCTCGTCGAACGGGTCAACGCCCTCCCCGGCGGGCCCGCCACCGGCGCCCCGCTGGCCTTCGTGATGACCACCGGCGACAACACCGACAACAACTCACTCCTGGAACTGGAGTGGTTCCTCACCGTCATGAGCGGCGGCCGGATCACCCCCAACTCCGGCGACCCCCGGCGCTACGAGGGCGTCCAGAACAGCGGCCTCGCCCTCTACTGGCAGCCGGACAGCGCCCTGCGCGACGCCGACAAGCGGCGCGGCTTCCCGCACCTGGACGGCTTCCTCGCCGCCGCGATCCGCACCGTCCGCAGCCCCGGCCTCCGGATGCCCTGGTACTCCACCGTCGGCAACCACGACTCCCTGCCCGGCGGCTGCTACGCCCCCGGCGACCCGTTCCTCACCCGCTTCGCCACCGGTGACCGCAAGGTGGAGACCGTGCCCGCGGCCGAGGCCCGGAAGGTGTCGGAGGCGGTGGGCGCCGGCCGCGACCCCAGGGGCGAGGGCGTCGCACGGCTGCTGAGGGCGCACGCCCGGCGCGCCCGCCACGTCACGCCCGACCCCCGCCGCGCCCCCTTCACCCGCGCCGCCTACCTCAAGGCCCATCTCGACCCGGCCCGTACCGGCCCCGGCCCCCGCGGCCACGGCTACACCCCGGACGACCTGGCCGGAAACCGGCTGTACTACACCTTCCCGGTCTCCGACGACGTGCTGGGTATCAGCCTCGACACCACCGACCCCGGCGGCCACTACACCGGTTCGCTCGGCGGCGCCCAGTTCGCCTGGCTCCGGCGGACCCTGGAACGCAACGAGCGCCACAGCAGGCGGCACGTCCTGGTCTTCTCCCACCACACCAGCGCAACCATGGACAACACCCGCCCCGACCCGGCCCGCCCCCACGAGCGGCGGCACACCGGCCGGGAACTGGTCGCCCTGCTCTCCGCGCACCGCTCCGTCATCGCGTGGATCAACGGTCACATCCACCGCAACGCGCTCACCCCGCACCCGGGGTTCTGGGAGGTCTCCACCGCCTCGCACATCGACTTCCCGCAGCTCGCCCGCGTCATCGAGCTGACCGACAACCGCGACGGCACGCTGTCCCTCTTCACCACCCTGGTGGAGTCGGCGGCGCCCCACCGCACCCGCTTCACCGATCTCTCGCAGACCGGTCTCGCCGCGCTCTACCGCGAACTGGCCTGCAACACCCCCGGCGCCCGCACCGACCTCGCGGGCACGGCACGCGACCGCAACACCGAACTGCTGCTGCCCCTCCGCCGCCGCTGAGACGGGGCGGATGCCCGGCGGCACCACCGCCGCCGGGCACCGTGCTCACGGCCGGGGCACGCGTTCCCCGGCCGCCGCGTCGCAGGTCTGCGCCCGCAGCGCCCGCGCCAGGTCGTCCCGCTCCTCCGACACCAGCCGCCGCAGCGCCGGGGCCGCCGCCTCGTGCGCGGTGAGCCAGGCGTCCGCGGCGTCCAGCGTGGCCTGCTCGACCCGCCAGGACGGGAACAGGCCCCGCACCACGTCCATCCCGATCTCGATCGACCGCTCGCGCCAGATCCGCTCGATCACCGCGAAGTACCGCTCGGCGTACGGGGCGAGCAGCTCCCGCTGGCCCAGCTGCGCGAAGCCGCTGATCGTGGCCTCCACCAGGGCGTTGGACAGCGCGTCGGACTCCACCACGTCCGCCCATGCCCGCTCCTTGACCTCGGCCGAGGGGCGGGAGGCCAGGCAGCGCACCTGGTGGCGCTTGCCGGACGCGGTGTCGTCCCGGGCGAGTTCGGCGCCGAGCAGGTCCTCGTCGGCGGCGCCGTGCGCGGCCAGCGGCTGGAGCAGCTCCCAGCGCAGCTCCTGGTCGACGTCGAGGCCGTCCACCTTCGCCGTGCCGTCCAGCAGGCCCCGCAGCAGCCGCAGATCGGACTCCGTCGTCGCGACCGACGCGAAGAACCGCGCCCACGCCAGCTGGTGGCCGCTGCCCGGCTCGGCGACCCGCAGCTCCCGCAGCGCGCCCTCGGCCAGCTCCCGGGCCGCCTCCTCGCGCCGCGCGGGCGCGGTGTAGTGCTCCAGCGCCGTACGGGCCTGGCCGTGCAGGGTCTGGAGGACGCCGATGTCGGTCTCCCGGCCGGCGAACCGCAGCACCAGGTCCAGCAGGTCCCGGGCCGGCATCAGCCCGTCGCGGGTCAGGCCCCACACCGCCGACCAGCACAGCGCCCGCGCCAGCGGATCGGCGATGTCGCCCAGCCGGGCCCGCAGGGTCTCCAGCGAGCCCTCGTCGAAGCGGACCTTGCAGTACGTCAGGTCCTCGTCGTTGACGAGCACCAGCTCCGGGCGCTCAGCCCCGGCCAGCTCCCCGACGACCGTCCGGGGACCGGAGACGTCCACCTCCGCCCGTGCGTAGCGCTCCAGCGCGCCGCTCGTCCCGTCGAGCCGGTAGAGGCCCACCGCCACCCGGTGCGGCCGCAGTTCGGGACGGTCGGGCGCGGCCTCCTGGAGCACGGCCAGTTCGGTGACCCGGCCCTGCGCGTCACAGGTGAGCTGCGGCGTCAGCGCGTTGACGCCCGCGGTCTCCAGCCAGGACCGCGACCAGGTGGCCAGATCCCGACCCGAGGTCTCCTCCAGCACCGACAGCAGGTCCGCCAGGCGCGTGTTGCCGTAGGCGTGCCGCTTGAAGTACCGCCGGGCGCCCTCCAGGAACGCCTCCCGCCCCACGTACGCCACGAGTTGCTTGAGCACCGAGGCGCCCTTGGCATAGGTGATGCCGTCGAAGTTGAGCTTGGCGTCCTCCAGGTCCCGGATGTCGGCGGTGACCGGGTGGGTGGAGGGGAGCTGGTCGGCGCGGTACGCCCATGCCTTGCGGTTGTTGGCGAAGGTGATCCAGCCGTCGGTGAACCGTGTCGCCTCGACCATGGAGAACGACCCCATGAAGTCCGCGAACGACTCCTTCAGCCACAGGTCGTCCCACCACCGCATGGTGACCAGGTCGCCGAACCACATGTGCGCCATCTCGTGCAGGATGACATTGGCGCGCCGCTCGTACGCCGCCCGCGTCACCTTGCCCCGGAAGATGAACTCCTCGCGGAAGGTGACACAGCCCGGGTTCTCCATCGCCCCGAGGTTGTACTCCGGGACGAACGCCTGGTCGTACTTGCCGAACGGGTACGGGTAGTCGAAGTGGTCGTGGAAGAAGTCCAGGCCCTGCTTGGTGACCGTGAAGACGTCGTCCGCGTCGAAGTGCCGCGCCAGCCCCTTGCGGCACAGCGCGCCCAGCGGGATCTCCAGCGTCGTCCCGTCCGCGAACGTCCGCGCGTAGGAGTCCCGCACATAGTGGTACGGGCCGGCGACCACGGCCGTGATGTACGTGGAGATCGGGCGGGTCGTCGCGAAGCGGCGCACGTCCCCGTCGCGGGACTCCTCCGCGCCGTTGCTGAGCACCACCCAGTCCGCGGGCGCCGCCACCTCGAAGGTGTACGGGGCCTTCAGGTCGGGCTGCTCGAAGTTGGCGAACACCCGGCGCGCGTCGGCCGGCTCGTACTGCGTGTAGAGGTAGACCTCGCCGTCCTCGGGGTCCACGAAGCGGTGCAGCCCCTCACCCGTACGGCTGTAGGCGCACTGCGCGTCGACGACCAGGGTGTTCTCGGCCGCGAGCCCCTCCAGGGCGATCCGCGTCCCGTCGAACACCTCGGCCGGGTCCAGCGCGCGCCCGTTGAGGACGACCGAGGTCACCGACGGCGCGAGCAGGTCGGCGAAGCTCGACGCCCCTGGTTCGGCGCAGCGGAAGCGGATCGTCGTCCGCGACCGGAAGGTCTCTCCGCCGTCCACCGCCGAGCGGACGTCCAGCGCCACGTCGTACCCGTCGACGCTCAGCAGCCGGCTCCGCTCGCGGGCCTCGTCCCGGGACAGATTCTCACCTGGCACGACGCGACTCCCTCGTCCTCGTCTCGAATATCGAACACGGGAATCATGGCATGGCACCGTTCCGTTGAACGGTCCACAGAACTGTTCTCATGAGGAGACCCCGTGTCCGAGACCGAGAAGACCCCCGCCGACTTCTGGTTCGACCCCCTGTGCCCCTGGGCCTGGATGACCTCCCGCTGGATGCTGGAGGTGGAGAAGGTCCGCCCGGTCGAGGTGCGCTGGCACGTCATGAGCCTCGCCGTGCTCAACGAGAACCGCCTCGACGAGCTGCCCGAGGAGTACGCGGAGAACATGCGCCCCGGCGGCAAGTCCTGGGGCCCGGTCCGCGTGGTGACCGCCGCCCAGCAGCTCTACGGCGACGAGGTCGTCGGCAGGCTCTACACCGCGCTCGGCACCCGCTTCCACAACCTCGGGGAAGGCGTGAACCGCGAGTCCATCGCCCGTGCCCTCGCCGACGCCGGTCTGCCCGCCGAGCTGATCGACCACGCCGACAAGGACACCTACGACGCCGAGCTGCGCGCCTCCCACAAGGCCGGCATCGACCTCGTCGGCCAGGACGTCGGCACCCCCGTCATCGCCGTGCCCGGCTCGGACGGCGAGCAGATCGCCTTCTTCGGCCCGGTCGTCACCCCGGCCCCCAAGGGCGAGGCCGCGGCCAGACTGTGGGACGGCACCCTGATGGTCGCCTCCACCCCGGGCTTCTACGAGATCAAGCGCACCCGCACCGCCGAGCCGGACTTCAGCTGAGCCGCGGCGCGCGAACAGGCCGGGCCCCGCGAGTCACGTCCTCGCGGGGCCCGGCCCTCTTTCCGCCCGCCAGGTGAAGGTTGAGAAGACGATCACGAGGCAGGACGCATGCGGTCAGCGCGTCACGGCGCCAGCAGCAGGGTGTTGGCGCGCTCCTTGGCGGCGGCGTAGCGCTTGGCCACGTCCTGCCAGTTCACGACGTTCCACATGGCCTCGATGAAGTCGACCTTCTGGTTCTTGTACTGGAGGTAGAAGGCGTGCTCCCAGGCGTCGAAGACCAGGATCGGCACCGAGCCCTGGCCGACGTTGCCCTGGTGGTCGTAGACCTGCTCGATGATCAGCCGGCCGGTGACCGGCTCGTACGCGAGGACGCCCCAGCCGGAGCCCTGCGTGGTCGCGGCGGCCTTGGACAGCTGGGCCTTGAACCCGGCGAACGAGCCGAAGCTCTCCTTGAGGGCGTCGGCCAGCTCGCCCACGCCGTCCTGCTCCAGCGGCTCGCCGCCGCCGTCACCGGTCATGTTGTGCCAGTAGATGCTGTGGAGGATGTGCCCCGAGAGGTGGAAGGCGAGGTTCTTCTGGAGCCCGTTGATCGCACCCCACGCCTCCTTGTCCCGCGCTTCGGCCAGCTGCTCCAGCGTGTCGTTGGCGCCCTTCACATACGCGGCGTGGTGCTTGTCGTGGTGCAGTTCGATGATCTCGGGGCTGATGACCGGGGCCAGCGCCGAGTAGTCGTAGGGAAGCTCCGGAAGTGTGTAGGTCGCCATGCCCAGCCTCTCCAACTGCTTACGCCTTCTTGTTGCAAGAGATCTCTGTTGCAACTGATGTGCAAGAACGTCTCCACGCTACCAGCAGGAGTGATCACACGGCGGGTCACGGGCCCTGCCTGGTCCCAAAGACGGAGGCGGGGCGGGACCCCCGAAGGAGGTCCCGCCCCGCCCTGTCCGACGGTGCCGCGTGCCTCAGTCCCGCACCGTCCCGTCGCCTGCCGAGGTGCGCTGCCGCACCAGACCTATGACCGTCAGCACCGCCCCGAACCCGCCGGTGAACAGCACCTGCACCCGCTGGTTCTCGTCGAACAGCATCAGCACCAGGACGACGGTGATGCCGGCGAGGGCCACATAGGTGAGATAGGGGAAGGCCCACATGCGGACGATCAGCTGCTCGGGGGCCTCGCGCTCCAGTCGGCGGCGCATCCGCAGCTGGGCCACCGCGATGAAGGCCCAGACCACCAGCATCGCCGCGCCGACCATGTTGAGCAGCCACAGGAAGACCGTGGTCGGCCACCAGTAGCTGAACAGCACGGTCAGGAAGCCGAAGGCGGAGCACAGCACCACGGCGCGGCGCGGCACGCCGCCGCTGACGGTGCGCAGGAACGCCGGGCCGTGGCCGCGGGAGGTCAGGGAGTACGCCATCCGGGAGGCGCCGTAGATGTTGGCGTTCATGGCCGACAGCAGCGCGATCAGGATGACCACGTTCATGATCTGCCCGGCCGCCGGGATGCGGAGGTAGTCCAGTACGGCGACGTAGGGGCCGCTCCGCGCGATCTCCGGGTTGTTCCAGGGGATGACGGTGACGATGACCGCCATCGAACCGACATAGAAGAGGGCGATCCGCCACATCGCGGTGCGCACCGCGCGCGCCACCCCGCGCACCGGGTCCTTGGACTCGGCGGCCGCGATGGTCACCGTCTCCAGACCGCCGTAGGCGAAGATCGACGCGAGCAGGCCGATCATCAGGCCCTCACTGCCCTTGGGGAGGAAGCCGCCGTCACCGGTGAGGTGCGAGGTGCCCGGGGCCTCGGTGCCGGGGAGGGCGCCGAAGATGGCGAGCAGGCCCAGGACGAGGAAGACGCCGATGGCGGCGACCTTGAGCGTGGCGAACCAGAACTCGAACTCGCCGAAGTTGCTGACGGCGGCGAGGTTGGTGGCGCAGAAGACCAGCATGAACAGCAGGACCCACATCCACTGCTCGGTCGCCGGGAACCAGCCCGTCATGATCTTCGCCGCGCCGATCGCCTCGACGGCGACCGCCACACACAGCTGGAGGGCGAACAGCCAGCCCGTGGTCAGCCCGGCCCAGGGGCCGATCGACCGTCCGGCGTGCACGGAGAAGGAGCCGGACGCCGGGCTGGCGGCGGCCATCTCGCCCAGCATCCGCATGATCAGCATGACCAGGGCGCCGGAGGCGGCGTAGGCCAGCACGATCGAGGGGCCGGCGGCCGCGATGCCCTCGCCGGAGCCGACGAACAGTCCGGCGCCGATCACCCCGCCCAGGGCGATCATCGACAGATGGCGTTGTTTGAGGCCGCCGGACAGCGTGGTGCCGCCGTCCCCGGTGGCGGGGGTCGCGCCGGACTGCTGGTGCCCGGGTGCGGCGGACGAGGGTGTCCGTTTCATGTCGTACCTGTCCCAGTCGGTGAGGGCGGAGCGGGGCGGAAGTGCGTACGCCGGGGCTGCGACCGGTACGGATGTGCCGCGTGACCCCCCGGAACCCGGCAGCACGGCAGGTCACGCAGGCGCTGCCGACGGCACGGCTCCGGGTTCCTGCGGTGAAGCGCGCTCAGTTTGGGTGCCGCTGTCCGCTGAGGGCAACAGGCGTGCAGCGAATGTTCGCTATTCAGACGCGATCGTGACCGTACGTGTCCGCTTCGTTCTGCATGAAGGTGCAATGTGAGCCTTGTCGCATGCGTCACGTCCGCGCACCGGCGTCAGCCGTCCGCACAACGGACGCTTCCTTGAGAGTGGACGAGACGGCGGCCGGGTCCCGGAACCTCACGCCCCGGACCTCGCGGACCGCCGGTCCCGTACCTCGCGCAACGCCGCCACCAGCAGCACCGCGGCCGTCGCCCCCGCCGACCACAGCAGCTGCGGCCGCGCCCCGTCGTCGGTCAGCATCAGCACCAGCACCGCGGCCATCGCCGCGAGCGCCGCCCAGGTCAGCCACGGGAACGCCCACATCCGCAGGCTCAGCGTCTGCGGCGCCTCGCGCTCGATCCGCCGGCGCAGCCGCAGCTGGGAGACGGCGATCAGCCCCCAGACGAACAGCAGCACCGCGCCGACCGCGTTGAGCAGATAGAGGAAGACCGAGTCCGGCCACTTCAGATTGAGCAGGACCGAGAGGAAGCCGAACGCGACCGAGGCGAGCACGGCCCGGCGCGGCACCCCGCCGCCCGCCACCTTCAGCAGCCCCCGCGGCGCCTCACCCCGCTCCGCCAGCGAGAACACCATCCGCGACGAACCGTAGAGATTGGCGTTCAGCGCGGACAGCAGCGCGACGAAGACCACGATGTTCATGATCTGCCCGGCCGCCGGCACCCCGAGACTGTCGAGCACCGCCACGTAAGGGCTCTTGCCCGGCCGCATCGACGACCACGGCAGCAGCGTCACGATCACCAGCATCGAGCCGACGTAGAAGAAGAGGATGCGCCACACCGCGCTGCGCACCGCCCGGCCCACCGCCCGCGCCGGATCGTCCGACTCGGCCGCCGCTATGGTGACGACCTCCAGACCGCCGAACGCGAAGACCACGGCCAGCACCCCGGAGACGACACCGGCCCAGCCGTTCGGCAGGAACCCGCCCTGCCCGGTGAGGTTCGCCAGGCCCACCGGATCGGTGTTGGGCAGCAGCCCGAAGACCGCCAGCAGGCCGAGCCCCAGGAACAGCACGATCGCGACGACCTTCAGCGTGGCGAACCAGAACTCGAACTCACCGAAGTTCTTCACCGCGGCGAGATTGGCGGCGGTGAAGACGACCATGAACAGCAGCACCCAGGCCCACTGCGGCACCGAGGGCACCCAGCCGTTGGCGATCTGCGCCGCGCCCGTCGCCTCCACGGCCAGCACCACGACCAGCAGGAACCAGTACAGCCAGCCGACACTGAACCCGGCCCAGCGCCCCAGCGCCCGCTCCGCGTGCACCGAGAACGCGCCCGAGGCCGGCATCGCCGCCGACATCTCCCCGAGCATCCGCATGATCAGCATCGCCAGCGCACCGGCGATCAGATACGACAGCACGATCCCGGGCCCGGCCACCTTGATGCCCGCGCCGGAACCGACGAACAGCCCGGCGCCGATCACCCCACCCAGGCCGAGCATGGTCATATGGCGTTGCTTGAGCCCCGCGGACAGCGGCTCTCCCTCGCCTTTCCCGCCGGTGGGAGAGGATTCCCCGGCGGTGGTCGGTGCGTCGTGCATGGGCTCGCAACTCTCACAGGATGGTTCGGCGGGGCGTTCGGGGCCCCGGGTGCCCTTCAGTGTCGCCGCACTCCGCGCGCTACCACAAAACAGCCCCCTCCGGGCGGCCTTCTCCGTGATGAGCATCACGTGACCTGCGACGATACCGAGGGCCGGGCGTCTCGGACGATGTTCGGGACTCCCCAAGCGGGCCGCCGCGGCTTTGTCGCCGGCACATGATGATCGTCGCTGTCCGCTCGGCTACCGTCCCGTTCTGTCCCGGTCCTCTCACCTTTCGCGGAGTCACGATGAGCACGTCCGCTCTCACCCGTCCCGGCACGGTCCTCGCCGACCTGCTGCCGGCCGCCACCGCCTCCCACGCCCGCGTCCGTGACGCCGCGCTGGTGATCGGCGGTGCGGCGCTCACCGGCGTCGCGGCCCAGATCGCCCTCCCCGTCCCGGGCTCCCCGGTCCCGGTCACCGGCCAGACCTTCGCCGCCCTGCTCGTCGGCGCCTCCCTCGGCGCCGGCCGCGGCCTGCTGTCGATGGTGCTCTACGCCCTGGTCGGCATGGCGGGCGTGCCGTGGTTCGCCGGCGGCCAGTCCGGCGCGGGCGGCGCCACCTTCGGCTACGTCCTGGGCATGCTGCTCGCCGCCACCGTCGTGGGCGCCCTGGCCCGCCGCGGTGGCGACCGCGGGGTGCTGCGCACCGCCGGCACCATGCTCGTCGGCACCGCCCTGATCTACGGCGTCGGCGTGCCCTGGCTCGCGCTGACCACCGGCATGTCCCTCGGCCAGGCGGTGGCCGCCGGCATGGTCCCGTTCCTGGTGGGCGACGCGCTCAAGGCCGCCCTGGCGGTGGGCGCCCTGCCCGCCGCCTGGAAGCTGGCCGGCCGCCGCGGCTGACCACGCACAGGGGCCGGGCCCGCACCCTCTCACGGTGGTGCGGGCCCGGCCCCTTTTCCGTCCTAGACCCGCTTCACCGGGGGCTCGGCCGTCTCCCGCGGCCGCTTCCGCTGGAGGATCAGCCCGACGGTCAGCACGACCACGGCCGCGACCACCGACAGCACCATCTGCTCGCGCCCGTCGGGGTTGTAGAACATGTAGCCCACGACGAAGACGATCAGTGCGATCGTCGCGTACGTCAGCCACGGGTACAGCCACATCCGCACCGTCAGCCGCTCCGGCGTCTCCTGCTCGATGATCTTGCGCATCCGCAGCTGGGAGAGGCAGATGACCAGCCACACGAAGAGGGCCACCGCGCCGGAGGAGTTCAGCAGGAACTGGAAGACGGTGTCCTTCGAGGTGTAGCTGAAGATCGTCGCGACGAAGCCGAAGGCGACCGACGCCCAGATCGCGACCGCCGGGACCCCGCCCTTGTTGACCTTGGCGAACGACTTCGGCGCGTCGCCCCGCTCACCGAGCGAGAACGCCATCCGGGACGCGGTGTAGAGCCCGGAGTTCAGACAGGACAGCACCGCGGTCAGCACCACGACGTCCATCACCGTGCCCGCGTAGGGGATGTCCAGCGACCGCAGCACCGCCACGTAGGGGCTCTTGTCCACCGCCGGGTCGTTCCACGGCAGCAGCGTGACGATCACCGCGATCGAGCCGAGGTAGAACAGCGCGATCCGCCAGATGACGCTGTTGACGGCCTTGCGGACGGCCAGCACCGGGTTGGGGGACTCGCTCGCCGCCAGCGTGACGATCTCACTGCCCATGAAGGAGAAGACGACCAGCAGCATGCCGGAGAGGATGGCGCCGGGACCGTTCGGCAGGAATCCGCCCTGCCCGGTCAGATTCGTCATCCCGACGGCCTCGTGCCCCGGGGGCAGCCCGAATATCGCCAGCGCGCCGACCACGATGAAGACGATGATCGCCACGACCTTGATGCCGGCGAACCAGAACTCGAACTCGCCGAACGAGCCCACCGAGATCAGGTTCGTACCGGTCAGGACGATCATCACCAACAGCGCCCAGGCCCACTGCGGTACCGCGGGGACCCATGAGGTGAGGATGGCCGCGGCCGCCGTGGCCTCGACGGCCAGGACGACCGACCAGAAGAACCAGTACAGCCACCCGATGGTGAAACCGGCCCAGCGGCCGAGCGCCCGGTCCGCGTAGGCGGAGAACGAGCCGGAGGTGGGGGAGGCCGCCGCCATCTCGCCGAGCATCCGCATCACCAGGACCACCAGCAGACCGGTCAGCGCGTACGAGATGAGGATGCCGGGCCCCGCGGCGGCGATGCCGGCACCGGAACCGACGAACAGTCCGGCACCGATGACACCGCCGATCGCGATCATCGACAGATGACGGTTCTTGAGCCCGGCCTGGAGGCCCTCCGGCGGCTGCTGTCCGGCCGTACCCCCGCCGGAACCACCGGCGTTGGGGATCTTGGTGGGGAGAGGCGGATGCGCACCCATGTGCACCGTCCTTCGCTTTCGATTGCGAGTCCACGCATTAGAACGCGGCCCCGCCCGGAGGGGAAGGCCCGACTCCGGATCGTTGCTGTCGCTGTCCATCTGTACGAAGCGTGGCCGACATCTGCCCGCCAACTGTACGAAGACCCGTGGCGCCTACCCGTGGATACTCGCCCCACGCACTCGTGCCACACTCGTGCCATGCGCGTGTATCTCGGCTCCGACCATGCAGGATTCGACCTCAAGAACCACCTCGTCGAGTGGCTCACGGCCCACGGCCACGAGCCCGTCGACTGCGGCCCCCACATCTACGACGCCCAGGACGACTACCCTCCGTTCTGTCTGCGCGCCGCCGAGAAGACGGCCGCCGACCCGGACGCCCTTGGCATCGTGATCGGCGGATCCGGCAACGGCGAGCAGATCGCCGCCAACAAGGTCAAGGGCGTCCGCGCCGCGCTCGCCTGGAGCGAGGAGACCGCCAAGCTCGGTCGCGAGCACAACAACGCCAACGTCATCTCCGTCGGCGGCCGGATGCACACCGTCGAGGAGGCCACCCGCTTCGTCGAGGTCTTCCTCACCACCCCGTACTCCGGTGAGGAGCGTCACACCCGCCGCATCGACATGCTCACCGCGTACGAGAACACCGGCGAACTCCCCGCCGTCCCCGCCCACCACCCGCAGGGCTGACCGACCGAAGCCGCCGCCCGCTGCCCCGCGACCGGGGGAGCGGGCGCGCCCCCAGGAGGACCACCCGATGCCCGAGGGGCACACGATCCACCGCCTCGCGCTCGACCACCGCAGCCGGTTCGAGGGCGAGACCGTGCGGGTGAGCAGCCCGCAGGGCAAGTTCTCCGACGGCGCGGCCCTGGTCGACGGACTCGTCATGGACGCGGCAGAGGCCCATGGCAAGCACCTCTTCCTCGGCTTCGGCCCCGCCGGCTGGATCCACGTCCACCTCGGACTCTTCGGCAAGCTCGACTTCGGCGACGCCCCCGCGCCCCCGCCCGCCGACACCGTGCGGCTGCGCCTCGCCACCGGGCGCCACCACGCCGATCTGCGCGGCCCCACCACCTGCGCCCTGGTCACCGACGCCGACAAGCAGGCCGTCCACGACCGCCTCGGCCCCGACCCGCTGCGCCCGGACGACGACGGCGAACGCGCCTGGCGGCGGATCAGCCGCAGCCGCACCACCGTCGCCGCGCTGCTGCTCGACCAGAAGATCATCGCGGGTGTCGGCAACGTCTACCGCGCCGAGGTCCTCTTCCGGCACGGCATCGACCCCTACCTCCCCGGCCGCGACCTGCCCCGGCCCGTGTGGGACGCCGTCTGGGACGACCTCACCGCCCTGATGCGCGAGGGCGTCCGCAACAACCGCATCGACACCGTCCGCCCCGCCCACACCCCCGAGGCCATGGGCCGCCCGCCACGGGTCGACGACCACGGCGGCGAGGTGTACGTCTACCGCCGCGCCGGGCAGCACTGCCACCTCTGCGGCAGCGAGATCCGCACCGCGGGACTCGCCGCCCGCAACCTCTTCTGGTGCCCCGTCTGCCAGCCGCCCGGGGCACGCGGCGAGCGCTGACGGAGGGACACCCCGTCAGCACCCCCGCCGGCTCAGAACCCGTGCGGCAGCCACGGCGCCACCGCCGTACCGAACGCCAGGGACGCCGCCTCCAGCGCACCCGGCCGCAGCTCCCGCACCCGGCCCGCCGCCGCCAGCGACGTCAACGAGAAGCCGCCCAGATAGACCGAGCCCAGCTCGCGCGCGGACAGCGCCAGGTCCGGCGCGTTGGTGGTGCGCGCGCAGGACGCGCCCTTCTCGTCACCGGACAGCCGCCAGCGGCCCGTGTTCCAGGGGCAGAACGCGTCCTCGACCTCCAGCACCACGTCCACCGGGGTCCGGTACGTGCGCGCCTCCAGGGCCGCGCCCGTCTCCACCGGCCGGACGAAGAGGGACTCCCGCAGTCCGATCCGGCACCGCCGCATGTCGGGGACCAGATGCAGCAGCGGATCGTCCGCCGGCCGGCTGCGGACCACGACCGACGACGTCAGATCGATCCCGAACAGATAGCGCCACAGCGCGGCGTACACCACCGGGTCCAGCGCGTCCAGGTCCTGGAGCACCACCGTCCCCTTCGGCCCCGTGCGGTCCCACTCCGCGGTGACCGCGTACCGCGCGTAGCCCCGCACCTCGCCCGCCACCTCGGCGAGCACACACACCCGGGGACCCGCGCCGCCGCGCTGCGCCGGCGGATCGCACAGCGGCAGCCGCTCCCAGCCCGGACGCCGCTCCAGCATCCCGGCCCGCCGCGGCACCAGCCGGGCGTACACCCGTTCGCACGCCTCCACGCCCTCCTCGGGCGCCACCAGTCGCAACCGCACATCCGCCACGCCCGGCAGCTCCGGCGCGGGCAGCCGCAGGGTGTCCACCGTCAGCCGCATCTCCCGCGTCGCCGCGCCGTAGCCGAAGCGCCCGTAGATCGCCGGCTCCGAGGCGGTCAGCACCGCCAGCGCCTCACCACGCGCCCGGACGTCGTCCAACTGGTGACGCATCATCGAACGCAGGATGCCGCGCCTGCGGTGCGTCGGCTGCACGCTGACCATCGTCACGCCGGCCGCGGGCACCGACGCGCCCCCCGGAACGGTCAACCCGAACGAGAACGCCCCGGCTGTACCGACCCACCCCGCGTCCCCGTCCCGCACCCCGATCAGGCGGTCGAACTCCGACAGATCCCGCCACAACGCCCGCTCCTCGGGCGACTCCTCGGGCCCGCCGAAGGCCCTGTCCACACTGCCGAACCACGCGTCCCACTCGTCCGGGGAAGGCCCGGTGAAATCGATTGCCATGGGGCCATCCCTAGCAG
This sequence comes from Candidatus Streptomyces philanthi, assembly GCF_059553635.1. Lineage (NCBI taxonomy): Bacteria > Bacillati > Actinomycetota > Actinomycetes > Kitasatosporales > Streptomycetaceae > Streptomyces > Candidatus Streptomyces philanthi. The sequence continues at coordinate 3,371 of NZ_JCANQV010000116.1, read as the reverse complement.
GGCGTCCACCGGCCGTGCGACCGCATTTCGAACTGGAATGCGCGGCGGCCGCACCCCACGACGGTCGACGAATCGACGTGCCGCCGAACGGGTGGATAAGGTCCCAGGGCAATGACACGCCGCAAGGGAGCAGAACCCCTGACGGCCCGGATGCACAAGGCACTGCACCGGGCCCGCGTTGGCGTACGCAAAGCCGCGGTCGACTACTTCCGCGGTGACGGCTCCGACTGGATCGCCCTGGTCGCCCTGCTGGTCTCCGTCCCGACCATCGCGGCGGGCACCCTCTGGAGCCCGGAATGGATCAGTCCGACCGCCCTGGTCCTCCCCGTCGTCGCCGGCGGACTCCTGCTGCGCCCCGCCAACCTCCTCGTCCTCTACGCCACCTCCGCGGCCGCCCTGATCGTCGAGGCCGCGCGGTTCGGCCCCTACGAACAGGGCACGGACCGGATCACCCCGGGCACGGTGCTCGTGGTCGCCGCCGTCGGCCTCACCGGGCTGCTGATCGCGCAGTTCCGCAGCCGCGTCGGCGTGCCCTGGAGACGCGGCGGCACCATGCTCTTCGACCTTCGCGAACGCATCCGCGTCCAGAGCAAGCTGCCCCGGCTGCCCCAGGGATGGCACCGGGAGATGCAACTGCGCCCGGCCGGCGGGCAGTCCTTCTCCGGCGACTTCGTGGTCGCCGCCCGCACCCACGGCGGCAGCATCCTCGAAGTCGTCCTGACCGACGTCTCCGGCAAGGGCATGGACGCGGCCTCCCGCGCCCTGCTGCTGTCCGGGGCGTTCGGCGGGCTCCTCGGCTCCCTGCCGCCGCACGGCTTCCTGCCCGCGGCCAACGCCTATCTGCTGCGCCAGGACTGGGACGAGGGCTTCGCGACCTCCATCCACCTCGTCCTCGACCTGGAGTCCGGCGACTACGAACTCTTCTCCGCCGGGCATCTGCCCGCCCTCCAGCTCAGCGCCGGTACCGGCCGCTGGGAGGAGAAGTCGGGGGAGGGGCCGCTGCTCGGCGTCTACGACGGGGCCCAGTTCGACCCGGTCAAGGGGCGGCTGCGGCCCGGCGACGTCCTGATGATGTTCACCGACGGTCTGGTGGAGGCCCCCGACCGGGAGATCGCCGAGGGCATCGACCGGCTGACCGGGGAGGCCGACCGGTATGTCGCGGCGGGCTTCGCGGGCGCCGCCTGGCATCTGATCGAGGCGGTCGCCAAGGACGTCAACGACGACCGCGCCCTGCTGCTGATCTGCCGCGACGCCTGACGGCCGGGGGCGGCGGCGGTCCGGCCGCGGTCCGGGCCGGTGAGTTCCGGGGGCCGGGGCCGGTGCCGTCCGGACGGGTGCGGCCGGGACGCGTGTCCGCCCCGGCCGCCCGCGCCCGCGTTACGCGCCGCTCTCCGGCGCCCGCCGCGCCGGGTCCTTCCGGAACGCCCACTCCATCCGCGGCTCGACGACCCACCGCAGCGCCCGGCGGACCGGCGGCGTGCACAGCAGGGTCACCGCCGTCGCCGCGACCAGCGTCACCACCACGGCGCCCAGGGGCGTCCGCAGCCAGGGCAGCGCGTCGAACCAGCCGCCGAAGACCGATCCCTTGGTGAGGAAGCCGTGCAGCAGATAGCCGTACAGCGTCCCCGCGCCCAGGACCGTGAACCACATCTTCCGCCGCGGCACCCACGCCAGGAAGCTCACCGTCAGCAGCATCGAGCAGCCGAACAGCACCAGCGTCATCACCGGCCCGGTCCACCACGGGGAGCCCAGCTCCTGTGCGCTCTCCCGGTGGTAGAGCCAGGCGTTCTGCATCCGCGGCGCCGCCCAGTACGCGACGACCAGTGCACCCGCGAACACCACGGGCGCCGCGACGCGCACCGCACGGCGCCGCACCATCCGGAAATGCTCGGGACGCAGATGTAGACCCAGGACGAAGAACGGCAGGAATTGCAGGACCCGCTGGAGGTTCAGATCGCTGCCGATCTCCGGTGACACGGTCGCCAGTGCCGCGATGAGCAGTGCGAGCGGAACCGGAAAACGTACGATCTTCCACAACGGAGTGGTCAACCGCCAGATGAACAGTGCCATCAGGAACCACATCAGGAACCACGGCTGGAGCAGCGCGATCGGATGATGCGGATCGTGGTCCGCCCAGCGCTTGAAGAACGCATAGACGACCGAGAAGACGATGTACGGCGCGACGACGCCGGTGACCAGCCGTTTCAGCCGTTCACCGCTCATCTCGAAATTGCGGGAGAAATAGCCGGAGATGACGATGAACGCCGGCATGTGGAACGCGTAGACGGTGAGGTACAGCGCGGTCGCCGCGCGGCTGCCGTCGAGCAGCGGCTCCCAGGAGTGCCCGACCGCGACCAGCACGATGGCCAGGTACTTCGCGTTGTCGAAGAAGGCGTCCCGGCCGCCGGACGGTACGGAGGCCGGGGCCGCCGAGGGCTGTGCGGGGGGTTGGGCCCGGTCCGTGTCCGCGTCCTGCCGGGCCGGGGGGAGTTCACGTCGTGATGTGGGGGCAGCGTGAAACATCTGCCGCACCATAGCTGCCACCGCGGAATGCGTAAAACGCCCGCCGGTAATGCGTGTTTTCCCGGGAACGGTATGCGGAGGGCCGTCCTGCGTATCGGCGCCGGCCGACCGGACCCGTTCGGTACGCGTATCCCCCCGCATTTATCGCGCTCCTTCATCTCGTCATATCGCGTCACATCGGGACATGCGCGCCGTGGCCGCACCACAGGCAATGCCCTTCTGCTTGACGGGATGTCCGTACGGGGGGTTCCGGCGGGGAAACGTGATCCACGCCACCGCCCCGGAATGCATTCCCCGCACGGCCGGCGACCGCCGCCGTGCGGTGCGGCGTCAATCGGCCACCGGAAGAGAAATGATCCGGCCGTTTTGCGGCCGGGCCGGCGGGGCGGCATTTCTCCCGCGCCATCCGGCGTACCGGCCCCCGCCTGGAACCTTCCTGATCGTTTCGCTTGTCCGCTTCGTCCTTCGCGAGCGTGAATCGGGCAAAGCCGGGCCCGATGATTCGTCACCCATCTGCGGTGGGCAATGACTTGGTGGCACGATGGTGCCAGCGGGGGTGTGCGTGACGGCACGCTTCCGGGCCGGTGGAGGCGTTCCGACCTAGGGTGTGATCAGTTGTGGCTCTGTCGCTGTCAGTCGTGCTGCTTTTGGGGATCGTGCTGATCGTGCTGATCCGGCAGAAGACGATCAAGCCGGGCGCGGCGATCGTCGCCATCCTCTTCGGCTTCTTCCTCGCCTCGACCGGCATGGCCCCGTCCATAAACAGGTTCTTCAACTCGGTCGCCGAGACCATCAACCACATCACCTTCTAGGGCCCGTGCCGGATGCCCCGCCCGCCCCTCCGGCGG
>NZ_JCANQV010000115.1:0-17738 GCF_059553635.1 Candidatus Streptomyces philanthi | reverse complement strand
GGCGGCAGGCGGCAGGCGGCAGGCGGCAGGCGATTATCGGGAGCGCGGGCAGGTGGGGAACGGCGCGCCGGAGAGGCGCGAGTCCGTTCGGGTGGTGGTGCGGGAGAGGGCGGAGTTCATGGAACGTCCCTGGTGTGCCGGGAGTTGACCGGTAGCACCGTGCCCCGCGGCGAGGCGCCGGTCGCCTCAGGCCCCCGCCACGGCGATCGAGAAGCAGTCCACGCGGCGTCATGGCCGGTACAGTCACCGCACATCAGCCCCTCAGACAAACTGAGAGGTGGCCATGCCGCTCGGCGCCCTCCGTCCCAGCCCTCTGGTCGAACAGGCCGCCCAGCAGTTGCGGGACCGGATCACCGGCGGGCACTGGCCGGTGGGCACCAAGCTGCCCGGCGAGACCACCCTCGCCAAGACGCTCGGCGTGGGCCGCTCCACCGTGCGGGAGGCCGTACGGGCACTGGCCGGGGCGGGACTGCTGCAACCGCGCCAGGGCGCGGGCGTCTTCGTGATCGCCGTTGAACCGGCCGAGGACTGGCCCACCCGCCTCCGTCGCGCCGCGCTCGCCGATGTGCACGAGGTCCGCGCGCTGGTGGAGGCCCAGGCGGCACGACTGGCGGCCGTCCGGCGCTCGGACTCCGATGTCGCCGCGCTGCGGTCGGCGCTGGAGCGGCGGCGCGCGGCAGCCGGAGAGGGCGACGCGGCATTCGTCGATGCGGACATCGCCCTGCACACCGCCGTGGTGGACGCCGCGCACAACCCCGTACTGTCCGACCTTTTCGCCGAGCTCCCACCCGCGCTACGGCAAGGAATGATCGATCTCGTCCAGCTTCTGGACCTCCGTGCCCACGACCGCGGCCCCGCCGACGCCCGCCTCGCGGCACTGGTCGACGCGGTGACCGCCGGCGACGCGGACGCGGCGAGCCGCGCGGTACAGAACGAACTCGACGCGATGCACCGGATGTTGTCGGAGGGGCACTGAGGGGCGGGCCCTGGGGCGACACGAACCCCGTACGCCCCAGGCGGACTACGTATCGGCCGTTCCCGCGCGCCTCTGGGCAGGGGCCACGGTCTTGGCGTCCCACCAGGCGGGACGATGCGCCGATCGCCGTCTCCCTGCGACTGCGGGCCACTGCCACGATCTTGGCGTGTCCCGAGGCGGGATGAGGCGTCGACCGGCCGTCCCCGTGTCCTGCGGCCGCCGCGCGGTTGTGCCCGTGGACGGGGGCCGCCACGTACCGGCCGTCGCCCCGGCCCGTCAGGGAGTTGCGCCGGTCGGCCGGTCCAGATGGACGTCGACGTTCCGGTGGCCGCCGCCCGGTAGGGAGACGGGTACGGCGCGGGGCGCGTGGCCCTCGGCGGTCAAGGTGTAGTGGCGACCGCCGAGGCCGGTGAAGGCGAAGGTGCCGTCCGGGCCGGTGACGGTGCGGGCGATGGCGTTCCCGTCCTCCAGGAGCGTGACGGCCGCGTCGGCGAGGGGCCGGCCGCCAGGGCCGCGGACCGTGCCGCGGACGGCGGCGGTCGTCCGCAGTCGGACGTCCCAGCGCTGTGATGCGCCGGGTTCCAGGGTGACGGGGAGTACGCGGGGCTGATGCTCGGAGGCTTCGAGCGTCACCGTGTAGACGCCGGGCGGAAGTTCGCGGATCTCCCACCGTCCCTCGTCATCGGCCGCCTCACGGGCCACGACCGCGCCGCTGGCGTCGGTGACGACGGCAGTGCCGTCCATCGGCGGGGTGCCGTCCGCACCGCCGAGAAGGGTTCCGTGGAGGCGGCCGCTTCCGGTGAGCGCCAGGTCCACCACGGCGGGCACGCCCCCGTGGCCCCGGTCGACGGAGAGGGCGCACGGGGCGTGGCCCGGCGCGGCCGCCGTGAGGATATGGGCACCAGCCTCTGACATAGGCAGGGCGTAGCGGCCGTCGCCCTCGGTGACGGTGGCGCCCGCCTGACGCCCCCGCCCGTCGATCAGCGTCACGCTCGCCCCGGCGACCGGCGCGCCACCCGCGCCGAGCACACGGCCGTGGAAACCGGCGGCGGACCGCGCCCCGGTGGCGTCGGCGGGAGCCGGGCCGGGCACGGCGTCCGCACCGGGTGCGGCGGCTTCCCGTATGTCCGGGTGCCCCGTCTCCCGTGGGTCCGGGGTCTCCGGGCCACGGGCGAGCAGGGTAGGGCTGCCCGCCTTGCCGGGTGACGGGAGGAAGGCGGCCACCACCACGCCGACGAGGACAACGGCCGTGGCGATCACGAAGGAGAGCCGGATGCCCGCCATCGTGGGCACCTGGACCGACCCCAGCGGCCGGGACATATGAGCCAGCACCATGCCGATGACGGCACTGGACACGGAGGTGCCGATGGAGCGCATCAGAGTGTTGAGGCCGTTCGCCGCGCCCGTCTCGGAGGGGTCGACGGCACCGACGATCAACGCGGGCAGCGAGGAGTACGCCAGTCCTATCCCGGCACCGACGACCACGGCGATGATGACGGTCTGCCAGGCGGCGCTCATCAGGACCGTACCGGCGCCGTAGCCGATCGCGATGACGAGCATGCCGAGCAGCAGGGTGGTCCTGGGGCCGTGGCGGGCCGCGAGGCGCGCGTAGACCGGGGCGACGAACATCATGGTGAGGCCGAGCGGGGCCACGCACAGACCGGCGACCACCATGGACCGGCCGAGGCCGTAGCCGGTGGACTCGGGCAGTTGCAGGACCTGCGGGAGCACCAGGGATATCGCGTAGAAGGCCACACCCACGGTGATCGACGCGATGTTCGTGAGCAGCACCTCGCGGCGGGCGCTGGTACGCAGGTCGACGAGCGGATCGGCGATCCGCAGTTCCATGACGCCCCACAGCAGCAGAAGCACGGCGGCGGCGCCGAACAGTCCGAGGGTGCGGGGCGAGCCCCAGCCCCAGTCGCTGCCCTTGGTGATGGGCAGCAGCAGGGTGACGAGTCCCGCCGACAGGCCGAGCGCACCGAGGACGTCGAAACGGCCCCGGGCCCGGACCGTCGTCTCGGGCACGGTGAGGACGGTCAGCAGGATCGACAGGACGCCGAGGCCGGCGGAGCAGAAGAACAGGGCGTGCCAGTCGGCGTGCTGGGCGACCAGGGCGGCGGCCGGCAGGGCGAGTCCGCCGCCGACACCGATCGACGAACTCATCAACGCCATCGCCGAGCCGAGCCGTTCACGCGGCAACGCGTCACGCATGATGCCGATGCCGAGCGGTATCGCGCCCATGGCGAAGCCCTGGAGCACCCGTCCGGCGATCATCGTCAGCAGGTCGTCGGTGAGGCCGCAGACCAACGAGCCGACGACCATGACGCCGAGGCTGGTCAGCAGCATCCGCCGTTTGCCGTAGAGGTCGCCGAGCCGTCCCATGACGGGCGTGGCGACGGCGCCCGAGAGCAGCGTGGCGGTCATGACCCAGGTGGCGTTGCCCGGTGCGGTGCCGAGCAGGACCGGAAGGTCCTTGATGACCGGTACGAGCAGGGTCTGCATCACCGCGACGACGATGCCGGCGAAGGCGAGGACGGGGACGATGCCGCGGCCGGCTCCCCGCGGCCGGTCCGGGGCGGGGCGGGTCACCGGCGGCGCGGCGGGCGCCGCCGCCCTCCCTGGTGGCTGGTCCGTCGTCGTCTGTGTCATGCGCGCGGCCTCCGGGCGGCGGGTACGGGTCTGGTCGGAAGGTCGGGGATCGGGGGGCGGGCCGCGCCGGTGGCGTGCTGGTACCGGCGTACCGTGGCACGGCAGCACCACGGGCGCCGCGGCGCCCCGAAACCCTCGGGACGGACAGGAAGTTGGCGCGGTGAGCGCCGGTCACGTGGAAGCCGAACGCGCGGCCTCGCACGGCTATTCCGGTGTTCATCCGTTCTTCACGCGCCGAAGGCGGTGAGGCGGATCACGGCAGGTGTCGTGACGGTGATCCGTTTCGTCCCGTCCGGGACGCGTCGCGGCCCGCGCGTCGTCGTGACACAGCGCATCCATCGATGCCTCCCCCAGCTGCCTCGTCGCCCTTACCGGTCCCAGTGAAGCGCACGGCACTGACAACCGACCGCTGTGCGAGGCCCGTTCGCCTCTGACCTGGGGCAACGAGACGTGGAGGGGGCCGTGTTCGACCGGTTCCGGCCCCGGTTCGCGCGTCGGCGTCCACCCGTCGGGGAGGCCAGGGGCGCGACACCCGGCCATGTCGGAATGCGGTGCCACGTCACAGGTGGGGCCTGATGTCACAGGCGGAATCGCGGGGCCACAGGTCGCGGGAGTCCCCTACCGAAGCACAACCGGGCTCGCGCCTCTGCCCCTGCCCCTGCCCCTGAACCACTCGTCCAGCGATCGCCCCTGTATCCCCCAGTCGGGTGAGCCCACCCCCATCGCCCCACCACGGCACCCCGCCCCCGAACGATCCCCGACCCCCTTCACGCCGGAGGCATCGGCCAGGCGTCGAGGTCGCCGCCGCGCCACTCGATCAGGCGGGGGTCGTCGAGGGCGATGTTCTCGGAGGGTTGGGCGAAGCCCGCGCGGCGGAGGAATTCGGCCACGTCACCCCGCCCGTGGGCCAGGCCCACGATCTGGCCGTGCACGGTGACCCGCCGGCCGCCGGAGGGCGTCGGAGGGTGCACGATGACGGGCGGGTGCTCGGTCATGCCTCCAGCGTGCGCCGGGCGCCGCGTCCGCGCATGTCGACGCTGCTCCGGTGCGGTGGTCCGGAGGCGGCCGCGAAAAGGAGGGAGCCCCGGCCGGACGGGGGGAGCCGGCCGGGGCGGTCGGGGTGCGGTGCCGGGCGGCGGACGGCTTCTCGCCGTCTCCGCCGTACGGCCGCCCCGGGAAGAGATGCCCCGGAGCGCGACCCGCACCCTGTGAAACGGTGCGCCGCACACGGACGTTCCCCCGGCACGCGTGACAGCGGTCACGACACACATACCGGCGCACAACCGCACAACCGGAAACCGCTCCCCCGCCCCCGCTCACACCTTCAACGCCTTGATCGCCGTGGGCGCGTGCCCGGGTTCGGTGGCGAGTTCCTCGTACTCGGTCACCGTGGCGATGTCGGTGGCGCTCATGGCGATGTCGGTGACCCGTTCCAGGATCACCTCGACGACGACCGGGACGCGGTGCTCCTCGGCGAGCCGCCGGGCCTGCGCGAAGGCGGCCCCCAGGGCGTGTGGCGCGGTGACGCGGATCGCCTTGCACCCCAGGCCCTCGACGACCTTGACGTGGTCGACGCCGTAGCCGCCGAGTTCGGGGGCGTTGATGTTCTCGAACTCCAGGTTGACCTGGAAGTCGATGCCGAAGGCGCGCTGCGCCTGGCGGATCAGCCCCAGGTAGGCGTTGTTGACCAGGACGTGGACGTAGGGGATGCGGTGCTGGGCGCCGACCGCGAGTTCTTCGAGGAGGAACTGGAAGTCGTAGTCGCCGGAGAGCGCCACGACCGGGGTTCCGGGGTCGGCGGTGGCCGCGCCGAGGGCGGCGGGGAGGGTCCAGCCGAGCGGTCCTGCCTGGCCGCTGTTGATCCAGTGGCGGGGGCGGTGGACGTGCAGCAGTTGCGCGCCGGCGATCTGGGAGAGGCCGATGGTGGTCACATAGCGGGTCTCGGGGCCGAACGCCTTGTTCATCTCCTCGTAGACGCGCTGCGGCTTGATCGGTACGTCGTCGAAGTGGGTGCGGCGCTGGAGCGCGGCCCGGCGTTCCTGGGTGGAGGCGGCCCAGGCGGTCCGGTCGGGGAGGGTGCCCGCGGCGCGGCGGGAGCGGGCCGTGGTGACGAGGAGTTCGAGGGCGGCCGCGGCGTCGGAGGTGATGCCGTAGTCGGGGGCGAAGATCCTTCCGATCTGGGTGGGTTCGATGTCGATGTGCACGAAGGTGCGGCCGCGGGTGTAGACGTCGAGGCTTCCGGTGTGGCGGTTGGCCCAGCGGTTTCCGATGCCGAGGACGAAGTCGGATTCCAGGAAGGTGGCGTTGCCGTAGCGGTGCGAGGTCTGGAGGCCGACCATTCCGGCGTTCAGTTCGTGGTCGTCGGGGATGACGCCCCAGCCCATCAGCGTGGGGACGACGGGGATGCCGGTCAGTTCGGCGAACTCGACGAGGAGGGGCGCGGCGTCGGCGTTGATGATGCCGCCGCCCGCGACGACCAGGGGGCGTTCGGCGGTGTCGAGCATCGCGAACACCTTGGCGATCTGGGCGGGGGTCGCGGCCGGGCGGTGAACGGGCAGGGGTGCGTAGGTGTCGGGGTCGAAGGCGATCTCGGTCCGCTGGACGTCGACCGGCAGGTCGATCAGGACGGGGCCGGGCCGGCCGGAGCGCATCAGGTGGAACGCCTGCTGGAGGACGCCGGGGACCTGCGCGGCCTCGCGCACGGTGGTGGCGGCCTTGGTGACCGGTGCGGCGATGGCGGCGATGTCGACGGCCTGGAAGTCCTCCTTGTGGAGCACGGAGGTCGGTGCCTGGCCGGTGATGCAGAGGATGGGTACGGAGTCCCCCGCGGCGGAGTAGAGGCCGGTGATCATGTCGGTGCCGGCGGGGCCCGAGGTGCCCACGCAGACGCCGATGGTGCCGGGGACGGCCCGCGTGTAGCCCTCGGCCATGTGCGAGGCGCCCTCGACATGGCGGGCGAGGACATGGGAGATCCCGCCGACGCTCCGGAGGGCGGCGTAGAAGGGGTTGATCGCGGCTCCCGGTACACCGAAGGCATGGGTCACGCCCTCGCGCCGGAGGATCTCCACCGCGGCTCGGGCGGCTGTCATTCGGGGCATCGCGTACTCCTGTCGACTTCGAGATCTTTTTCGTATAGCGAAATCTTTCTTTTGTTATACGGAAGGAACGTAAGGGTGTCGCGGAATACGCGTCAAGAGCCCGGTCGGCGCCCGCGCCCCTGACGCACCAAGGGTCCGGCCGGCGCCGCTCCCCCGAGCAACGCTTCGCCGGCCGGTCCCTCCCCCCGTGGGTGCTACAGAACCGCCGGCACTCCCGCCCGTACCGTCCGCCCTCTGCGGACGTCCGGCCACCGGGCCCCCCGCGAAAGACCACGCGGTGGAAAACGACGCGCTTCTCTTCCGTGCGTACGGGTGCGGCCCGCCCCCTTCCGGGACGGGCCGCGCGCGGGTTGCCGGTACGGGGTCAGCGGATCGGCATCCCCGACAGGGTGCGGGCGATGACCAGGCGCTGGATCTCGCTGGTGCCCTCGAAGATGGTGTAGATGGCCGCGTCGCGATGCATCCGCTCGACCGGGTACTCGCGGGTGAAGCCGTTGCCGCCGAGGATCTGGACGGCCTGCGCGGTGACCTTCTTGGCGGTCTCGCTGGCGAACAGCTTGGACATCGAACCCTCGGCGGAGGTGAACGGCTTGCCGGTGGTGGCCATCCAGGAGGCGCGCCACACCAGGAGGCGGGCGGCGTCGATCCGGGTGCGCATGTCGGCGAGCTGGAAGGCGATGCCCTGGTTGTCGATGATCGGGCGGCCGAACTGCTCGCGGGTCTTGGCGTAGTCCAGCGCGACCTCGTAGGCGGCGCGGGCGGTGCCGACGGCCATCGCGCCGACGGCGGGGCGGGACGCCTCGAAGGTGGCCATGGCGGCGTTCTTGATCCGTTCGCCGCCGGCGGCGCGTTCGCGGGCGCGGGCCAGGCGCTCGTCGAGCTTGTCCTTGCCGCCGAGCAGGCAGTTTCCGGGGACGCGGACGCCGTCCAGGACGACCTCGGCGGTGTGCGAGGCCCGGATGCCGTGCTTCTTGAACTTCTGGCCCTGGGAGAGTCCGGGGGTGCCGGGCGGGACGATGAAGGAGGCGTGGCCCTTGGAGCCGAGGGCGGGGTCGACGGAGGCGACGACGACATGGACGTCGGCGATGCCGCCGTTGGTCGCCCAGGTCTTGGTGCCGTTGAGGACCCATTCGTCCTTGGCCTCGTCGTAGACGGCGCGGGTGCGCAGGGAGGCGACGTCGGAGCCGGCGTCGGGTTCGGAGGAGCAGAAGGCGGCGACCTTGACGTCGTCGGCGTCGCCGTACATCTGGGGCACCCAGGTGCCGATCTGTTCCTCGGTGCCGTTGGCGAGGACGCCGACGGCGGCGAGGCCGGTGCCGACGATGGACAGGGCGATGCCCGCGTCACCCCAGAACAGTTCCTCCATGGTGAGGGGGATGCCGAGGCCGGTGGGGTCGAAGAACTGCTGGGCGTAGAAGTCGAGGGAGTACAGGCCGATCTTGGCGGCCTCCTGGATGACGGGCCAGGGCGTTTCCTCGCGTTCGTCCCATTCGGCCGCGGCGGGGCGCATGACGTCGGCCGCGAAGCCGTGGATCCAGTCGCGGACCTCTTTCTGCTCGTCGTTGAGTTCCATGGTGAACCCGGTCATGCGTCCCCTCCGGCGCTGCGTGCCCTGCCCGCGTTACTTGCGGTAACAGGAGTGTGTTACCCATGAGTAAGGACTGTCAACTCCCCCCGCCTGCGAATCCGGCACGCAGTGCGGGTGTTACGTTGCGCGAGCGCCACGGATTCACAAGGGTGGGGAGCACGACCATGAACAGCACAGAACAGGACCGCCGGACGACGCCGGCCGAGCGCCGGAGGAAGGAACTCCTGGAGGCCGCGGAACGCGTCGTGCTGCGCGACGGCCCGGGAGCGTCGATGAACGCCATCGCCGCCGAGGCGGGCATCACCAAGCCCATCCTCTACCGGCACTTCGGCGACAAGGGCGGCCTCTACCGCGCCCTCGCCGTCCGCCACACCGACGCCCTGCTGGACGGGCTGCGTGCCGCCCTCGACGCCCCCGCGGAGCGCCGCGCCCGGGTGGAGGCCACCCTCGACACCTATCTCGTCGCCATCGAGACCCGTCCGCAGGTCTACCGGTTCCTCATGCATCCCGCCGAGGAGGACCAGCCCGCCGACTCCGGCTTCGACGTGGGACGGCACTCCGCGCCCCTGCTGCGGCGCCTCGGCGAGGAACTCGCCAAGGTCATCGGCGAACGCCTCGACCTGGGCCCCGGCGGCGAGGAACTGGCCCGGGTCTGGGGCCACGGCATCGTCGGCATGATGCACGCGGCAGGCGACTGGTGGCTGCGCGAAAGGCCCTGCTCCCGCGAGCAGTTGGTACGGCACCTGACCGATCTGCTGTGGGGGCGGCTCGCCGGGGCCACCGACCTGGCCGAGGGCCCCGGCTTCTGACCGCGGCGGCGGGCTCAGCCCGCCGGTACCGTGCCCTTGCCCGCCCAGGGTGCACGGGCCGCCGCGCGCTGCGCGCGGCGGCGCCGCAGCCCGGTGAGGTGGTCGGTGTACAGCCCGCCGTCGAGGTGGTCGCACTCGTGCTGGAGGCAGCGGGCGAAGAACCCGGTGCCGGTCACCCGGCGCGGCTCCCCCCGCACGGTGAAGCCCTCCACGACGGCCCCGTCGTAGCGCGGGGTGCCCGCTTCGAGGCCGGGGAGCGAGAGGCAGCCCTCGGGCCCGCGGACCACCGGGTCCTCCGTCGTGACCAGGCGGGGGTTGACGAGGTGTCCGAGGTGGCGGCGGTCCTCGTCGTCGGGGCAGTCGTAGACGAACACCCGCAGCGGGACGCCGATCTGGTTGGCGGCCAGTCCCACGCCGCGGGCCGCGTACATCGTGGCGAACATGTCCTCCACCAGCCGGGACAGCTCCGCGTCGAACGCGGTCACCTCCCGGCAGGGCGCGGTGAGGACCGGGTCCCCGAGGACGCTGAGGGGGCGTGGGCGGCCGGTGCTGCCGGGAATGGTGCGGGCGGGCATGGCCTCCAGCGTACGGTCCCCGGCCCGTGCCGGACGCCGCGGGAGGGGCCGCGCCGGTGCGCCGGACGCGGTCCGGCGGGTGGCGGGGTTCGGGCACACCGCCGGATCTCGATAGGCTGCTCCCCGACCGAAGCCTCCGGTCGGTCGCCGACCGCGGAGGGGGCGTTCCACCGGCAGCCCACAGGGCAGGAGGGCGCCGGATGCAAGGAGGATCAAGGACGATGGCAGGCAACACGGAGCCGTTGTCGCCACGCGCCAAGCTGGCCGTGACGGCGGGCAAGGCCGCGGCGGCGGTATCGCGGGCGGCGGGCCGCGGCAGCGGATCGGTGATCGGTGGCCGGGTGGCCCTCAAACTCGACCCCGACCTGCTGGCCCGGCTCGCCCGGCACCTGGACGTGGTCCTGGTGTCGGCGACCAACGGCAAGACGACCACGACGCGGCTGATCGCGGAGGCGCTGCGGGCCAGCGGCCCCGTCGTCTCCAACGCGCTGGGTGCCAACATGCCGGCCGGCATCACCTCCGCGCTGGCGGGCGGCTCGGACGCGCGTTTCGGCGTGATCGAGGTCGACGAGAAGTACCTGGCGGGCGTCGCGCGGGATGTGACGCCCAAGGCGATAGCGCTGCTCAACCTCTCCCGCGACCAGCTCGACCGGGCCGCGGAGACCCGGATGCTGGCCGAGAACTGGCGCGAGGGCCTCGCCGGTTCCAAGGCACTGATCATCGCCAACGCGGACGACCCGCTGATCGTGTGGGCGGCGTCCTCGTCCTCCAACGTGGTGTGGGTCGCGGCGGGCCAGGAGTGGAAGGACGACGCCTGGTCCTGCCCGTCGTGCGGCGGTGTCATGCAGCGGCCCGGCGACGACTGGTTCTGCGGCGAGTGCGGCTTCCGCCGCCCGACGCCGAGCTGGGCGCTCTCCGGCGACCATGTGCTCGACCCGCACGGCAGCGCCTGGCCGATCCGGCTCCAGCTCCCGGGCCGCGCCAACAAGGCGAACGCCGCGACCTCCGCGGCCGTGGCGGCCGCCTTCGGCGTGCCGCCGCAGGTCGCGCTGGAGCGGATGTACTCGGTGCAGGCGGTGGCCGGCCGCTACGACGTGGTGACGTTCATGGAGCGGGAGCTGCGGCTGCTGCTGGCGAAGAACCCGGCCGGCTGGCTGGAGACGTTCTCCCTGATCGACCCGCCGCCGGCGCCGGTGATCCTGTCGGTGAACGCCCGCGGCGCCGACGGCACCGACACGTCCTGGCTGTGGGACGTCGACTACACCCGTCTCGCCGGGCACCCGATCTTCGTCATCGGTGACCGCAAGCTGGACCTGGCGGTGCGGCTGGAGGTCGCCGGGCTCGACTTCCACGTGTGCGAGAACGCGGACGAGGCCGTGCGGATGGCGCCGCCGGGCCGTATCGAGGTCATCGCCAACTACACGGCATTCCAGGACCTGCGCCGCCGCGTGGGCAACTGAGCGGGAGAGGAGAACCGTCATGGGACAAGGACGGGCGAACATGGCCAACAGCCTGCGGCTGGTCTGGATCTATCCCGACCTGCTGAGCACCTACGGCGACCAGGGCAACGTCCTGGTGGTCGAGCGGCGGGCACGGCAGCGCGGTCTGGACGTACAGCGGCTGGACGTACGGTCCGACCAGCAGATCCCGACCTCGGGCGACATCTACCTGATCGGCGGCGGTGAGGACCGGCCGCAGCGGCTGGCCGCCGAGCGGCTGATCCGCGACGGCGGGCTCGGCCGGGCGGTGGCCAACGGCGCGATCGTGTTCTCGGTGTGCGCGGGCTACCAGATCCTGGGCCACGAGTTCGTCAACGACCTCGGGGAGCGGCAGCAGGGCCTGGGGCTGCTGGACGTGGTGAGCACCCGCGGCGAGGGCGAGCGGTGCGTCGGCGACGTGCTGGGCGACATCGACCCGCGGCTGGGCCTGCCGCCGCTGACCGGCTTCGAGAACCACCAGGGCGTCACGCACCTGGGGCAGTCCGCCCGCCCGTTCGCCCAGGTGCGCTTCGGCCGGGGCAACGGCGTCGGCGACGGCTACGAGGGCGCGTACAACGACACCGTCTTCGGTACGTACATGCACGGCCCGGTGATGGCCCGCAACCCGCACATCGCGGACCTGCTGCTCAAGCTGGCGCTGGACGTGAACGCGCTGCCGCCGGTCGAGGACCGGTGGTACGACGCGCTGCGTGAGGAGCGGATCGCCGCGGCGACGCAGCCCGCCTGACGGACGGTCGGGGCCCTGCCCCGCGTCTCCCGTGTGCCCGCGGTCCCCGGCCGCGGGCACACGTGTACCCGGAGGCCGCCGGCGCTTGTAGGGTGAGCGCATCCGACCGGACGACGGGGTCCGGGCCCCCGTCGAGCCCCGAAGGTTTCGCACCATGCGTATGGGTGTCCTCACGTCCGGCGGCGACTGCCCCGGCCTCAACGCCGTCATCCGCTCCGTCGTCCATCGCGCCACCGCCGACCACGGCGACGAGGTGATCGGTTTCCGCGACGGCTGGAAGGGTCTGCTGGAGGGGGACCACCGCAAGCTCGACCTCGACGCGGTCGGCGGCATCCTGGCCCTCGGCGGCACCGTCCTCGGCTCGTCCCGGGTGCGGCCCGAGCAGTTGCGGGACGGTGTGGAGCTGGCCCGCGGCCATGTCGCGGAGCTGGGCCTGGACGCGATCATCCCGATCGGCGGTGAGGGCACGCTCAAGGCGGCGCGGCTGCTGTCGGACGCCGGGCTGCCGATCGTCGGGGTGCCGAAGACCATCGACAACGACATCGCGGCGACCGATGTGACGTTCGGCTTCGACACCGCCGTGGGTGTCGCCACCGAGGCGCTCGACCGGCTGAAGACCACCGCCGAGTCGCATCAGCGGGTGCTGATCGTCGAGGTCATGGGGCGGCACACCGGGTGGATCGCGCTGCACTCGGGGACGGCCGCCGGGGCGCACGCGATCGTGGTTCCGGAGCGTCCCTTCGACATCGGGGAGCTGACCGAGCGGGTCGGGGCGCGGTTCGCGGAGGGCAAGAAGTTCGCGATCGTGGTGGTCGCCGAGGGCGCGAAGCCGCGCGAGGGCTCGATGCGGTTCGAGACCGGCGGCACGGACGTCTACGGGCACGAGCGGTTCGCCGGGGTGGCCCGGCAGCTCGCCGGGGAGCTGGAGCGCCGGCTCGGCAAGGAGGCCCGTCCGGTCATCCTCGGGCATGTGCAGCGGGGCGGGACGCCGACCGCGTACGACAGGGTGCTGGCGACCCGGTTCGGCTGGCACGCGGTGGAGGCCGCGCACCGGGGTGACTTCGGGATGATGACCGCGCTGCGCGGGACGGAGATCACGCTGGTGCCGCTGGCGGAGGCCGTGGAGACGCTCAAGACCGTGCCGGGCGACCGGTACGCGGAGATCGACTGCGTGCTGTGACCCCGGGCCGTCAGCGGTGGCCCGACGCGCCTCCGACCGCCCCCGGCCGAGATCGCGGCCGGGGGCGGATCTAGTCTGGTCGCCGGAGCATCGGTACGAACCAGGAGCGAGCGGATGGATCACAGCGGGCACGGCATGAACATGGATCTACCGCCGTTCACGCTGGGGCGGGGGCTGGAATTCGGCGGGGACACGTTCTTCGTCGTCGGGTGTCTGCTGGGGCTGGTGCTGTACCTCTGGGCGGTGATCCGTCTGCGACGCCGCGGTGACGAGTGGCCCATGGGCCGGGTCGTCGCCTGGGTGGTCGGTGTGCTGACCATCGCGCTGGTGATGTGCACCAAGCTCAACGACTACGGCATGGTCATGTTCAGCGTGCACATGGTGCAGCACATGGTGATCAGCATGCTCTCCCCGATCCTGCTGCTGCTCGGCAGCCCGGTCACCCTGGCCCTGCGCGCCCTGCCGGCCGCGGGCCGGGGCCGCAAGGGGCCGCGCGAGCTGCTGGTGGCGCTGCTGCACACCCGCTACATGCGGATCATCACGCACCCCGTGTTCACCATCCCGATGTTCATCGCGAGCCTGTACGCGCTGTACTTCACGCCGCTGTTCGACTTCCTGATGGAGTCGCGGACGGGCCACATCGCGATGATGGTGCACTTCCTGGCGGTCGGCCTGGTGTTCTTCTGGCCGATCATGGGCGTCGACCCGGGCCCGCACCGTCCGGGGTACGTGATGCGGATGCTGGAGCTGTTCGCGGGCATGCCGTTCCACGCGTTCTTCGGGATCGCGCTGATGATGGCCAGCGAGCCGATGATCGGGACGTACGACCACCCGGCGGCGTCGCTGGGCATCGACGCGCTGTCCGACCAGTCGGCGGCGGGCGGCATCGCCTGGGCGTTCAGCGAGATCCCGTCGGTGGTGGTGCTGATCGCGCTCGTCTACCAGTGGTACCGCTCCGAGGAGCGGCAGTCGCAGCGCGCGGACCGGCAGGCCGAGCGCAACGGCGACAAGGACCTCGCGGACTACAACGCCTATCTGGCGGCGCTGCACGCACGGGGGCAGTGACCGCGCCGGGTGACTGGCGGTACGGGCCGCGGCCGGGGACCATGGGTCCTGGGCCGCGGCCCGTGGCATGTGCGGGCCGGACCGCCGTGAGGAGGGTGCGGACATGCCCCGATCCGCGAAGACGCTGGCCGTGTGCGCGGTGACCGCGCTGGTGGTGGTGACGGCCTACAGCGTGGCGGTACGCGCCGACGCCTGGGTGTGGCTGGCGTGGGCGGTGCTGGCCCTGGTGACGGTGGGGGTGCTCGCGGCACGGCGTCGCTGAGCCCGGCGGCGCCCGGTCAGAAGCGGAACACCGGTCCGGTCGCCGCGTCCAGCGTGCAGGCGCTGCCGAACGTCCGGCGCCAGTCGATCCGCTCGCCCCGCCAGGTCCCCCGCGCGGTGGCGGTCACCGGGTCGTACTCCTTGGTGCACGAGTGCGGCTCGCCGCGCAGCGCGTCCAGATCACCGCGGGCCCAGGTCAGCGCCGAGCAGGCGGCGTCTCCGTAGGGGTGGTGGCCGTGGGTGGCCGGGCAGTCCAGCCGTACGCCGCGGATCCAGGTGTCGCTCGCCCCGGACACGGTGAGGAACAGCCCGTGGTCGCCCGGGGTGACGGCGGCGTCGGCGCGGGGCGAGGGGGCCACACCGAGCGCGGTGACGACGGCGGCCGCGGTGGTCGCGGCGGCGCGGACGAGGCGGCGGCGACGGCTGACAGGCATCGGTCTCTCCTGAACGCTCGGGGATCGCGGGCGGTACGCGCGGCCGGGGCCGCCGGGTACGCGCCCAGGGCACCCCCCGGCACGCCGGGGAACAAGCGGACGCGCCGCCGGGTCACCCGTCGGTGGCCGCCGCCCGGCCGCCCTTCCCGGAGAACGTCCGACGGGCGGCCGGGGACACGGTCCCGGCCGCCCGTCGGGCGTGGTGGGGCGTCAGCGCACGGTCGGAAGGGCGGCGGCCTTCGTCTTCGCCGCGGCCTTCTGCGTGCTGGGCCGCGGTGCGGCGTGCGGGGCGCAGGTGACGTCCTTGGCGTCGGTCTTCCCCCGCAGGAAGTAGGCGTCCACCCGGTCGTTGATGCAGGAGTTGACCAGGCCGGTGACGCCGTGGGAACCGGCGCCCCGCTCGGTGATCAGACGGGAGCCCTTGAGCCGCTTGTGGAGCTCGACGGCGCCGCCGTACGGCGTGGCCGCGTCGCGTTCGCTCTGCACGATCAGGACGCTCGGCAGGCCCTTGCCCGTGGTGACCTCGACGGGGGTGTGCTGCTTGGCGGACCAGGTGGCGCAGGGCAGGTTCATCCAGGTGTTGGACCAGGTGAGGAAGGGTGCCTTGGCGTGGACCCGGCTCGTGTCGCGGTCCCAGGTGCGCCAGTCGGTGGGCCACTTGGCGTCGGTGCACTCGACGGCCGTGTAGACGGCGTTGCTGTTCTCCGACGCGATGTTGCCCGCGGTGTCCTTGAGGTCGGCGGCCGCGTTCTGGACCAGCGGTGCCGTGTCACCGGCGCGGTAGGCGCTCCAGACCTCGGCGACCGGCGCCCACATCGAGTCGTAGTACGGGGCGTTCTGGAAGAAACCGGTCAGCTCGGACGGGCCGACCACACCGCCGATGGGGCGCTTGGCCGCCGACGCGCGCAGCTTGTCCCACTGTGCCTGGACCTTCTGCGGGGTGTTGCCGAGGTGGTAGGTCGCGTCGTGCGCGGCGACCCACTTCTTCCAGTCGTTCCAGCGCGTCTCGAACGCGACGTTCTGGTCGAGGTTGGCCTGGTACCAGACCTTCTTGCGCGAGGGATCCACGACGCTGTCGACGACCATCCGGCGGACGTGGTCGGGGAAGAGCGTCCCGTAGACGGCGCCGAGGTAGGTGCCGTAGGAGACACCGAGGTAGTTGAGCTTCTTCTCGCCCAGCGCGGCGCGGATGACGTCCAGGTCGCGGGCGGAGTTGGGCGTCGTCAGATGCGGCAGGAGGGAGCCGCTGCGCCGGGCGCAGCCGTCGGCGTACTGGCGGGCGAGCTTGCGCTGGGCGCGCTTGTCCGCCTCGTTGCGGGGCACCGGGTCGGCCTTGGGGCCCTTGGCGAACTTCTGCGGGTCGGCGCAGGAGATGGGGGCGGAGTGGCCCACCCCGCGCGGGTCGAAGCCGATGAAGTCGTACGCCGCGGCGGTCTTGGCCCACACGGCGTTCTTGCCGGTGATCCGGGTGGGGAAGCGCATGCCCGAACCGCCGGGGCCGCCCGGGTTGTAGACCAGCGCGCCCTGGCGGGCCTTGGCGCCGCCGGTGTTGCGGGCCCGGTCGACGGCGATCTTGAGGGTGCGGCCGTCGGGCTTGGCGTAGTCGACGGGGACGGTGACCCAGCCGCACTGGATCGGGGCCTTGAGGCCCCAGGAGGCGGGGCAGTCCCGCCAGTCGATGCCGCGGGCGGCGGCGCGGGCGGCGGCGATCCGCACCCCGCGGGCCTCGGCCGATCCGTCGCGCTGCCGCTCCCCCGCGCTGGCGGGTGTCGCGGCTATGGTGCCGGCGAGGAGCGCGCCGGTCACCAGGGCGCCGGCGGCGCCCAGCGCTGCTGTTCTTCTCACGTAAGTGCTCCCCCTGCATGGTGCGCCGCGGGTCGCGGCGGTGTTCACAGAGCTACAGGGGGATCCTTTCGTCCGGTGTGCCCGTCTGACCAGATTCGGCCACTGTTTCTTTACCAACCTGTAGGAATTGCGCGGTGATCTGCGCCGGAGGCGCACAACCCCGGGCCGTGCCGCGCCTCGCGGGCCGGTGGGCGCTCCGTGTGGGCGCGGACGGGCCGCGGGTAGCTTCGCCCCATGACCGCCCTCGTGTTGTCGGCCGAGGATCTCGGCAAGTCCTTCCTCTCCCGCGACGGCCGTACGGTCGCGGCCCTGGACAAGGTGTCGCTGACGGTGCGGGAAGGGGAGTTCGTCTGCGCCGTCGGCCCCTCGGGGTGCGGCAAGTCGACGCTGCTGCGGATACTCGGCGGCCTCGACTCGCCGACGTCGGGGCAGGTCGTCCGCCCTCCCGCCCGGCCGCCCGTGCCGGCCGCGGCTTTCGTCTTCCAGGACTTCGCGGTGCTGCCCTGGCTGACGGTGCGCGCCAACGCGGCCTTCGGCCTGCGGATGACGGGCCTGCGCCGCCAGGAGGCGGAGCGGGCGGCGGACGCCTGGCTGGTGCGGATGGGCCTCGGCGGGTTCGCGGACGGCTATCCGGAGCAGCTGTCCGGCGGGATGCGGCAACGTCTCGCGCTGGCGCGGGCGTTCACCACGGGCAGCCCGGTGCTGCTGATGGACGAGCCGCTGGGCGCGCTCGACCCGCAGACCCGCCGGCTGACGCAGGAGCAGCTGCTGGGGCTGTGGCAGGAGGAGCGCAAGACGGTGGTGCTGGTGACGCACTCGATCGACGAGGCGCTGCTGCTGGGCGACCGGGTGCTGGTGATGTCGGCGCGTCCCGGCCGGGTGACGGAGGAGATCGTGGTGCCCTTCGGGCGTCCGCGCGACCCGGCGATCCTGGACGGGCCGGAGTTCGGCCGGCTGCGGGCCCGGATCTGGGACCGGTTGCGGGGGCAGCTGTCGGCGGGTGCCCGGTGAGCGCGGTACCGGCGGTCG
>NZ_JCANQV010000114.1:0-17947 GCF_059553635.1 Candidatus Streptomyces philanthi | reverse complement strand
GCCGACGCCCTCGACGGCCTGGCCCGGCGCGGCGTCGCCGTCAAGGTCCTCACCGGCGACCACCCGGGGACGGCCGCGCGGGCCTGCCGTGAGCTGGGACTGGACCCCGGCACCCCGGTCACCGGGGACCGGATCGCCGCGCTCCCCGACGACGAACTCGCCGCGCTCGCCGGGCGCACCACGGTGTTCGCCCGCTGCTCGCCCGAGGACAAGGCGCGGGTCGTCGCCGCGCTGCGCGGCCGCGGCCACACCACCGGCTTCCTCGGGGACGGCGTCAACGACCTGCCGGCCCTGCGCGCCGCCGATGTGGGGATCTGCCCGCGCAACGCGGTGGACGTCGTGCGGGAGACGGCCGATGTGGTGCTCGCGGCCAAGGACCTCACCGCCATCGACCACGCCATCACCACCGGGCGGCACAGCACCGGCAACATCACCGGCTATCTGCGCATCACCCTCTCCTCCAACCTCGGCAACGTCATCTCGATGCTCGCCGCCGGGCTGCTGCTGCCGTTCCTGCCGATGCTCCCCGCGCAGGTCCTGGCGCAGAACCTCTGCTTCGACGCGGCCCAGCTCTCCCTCGCCTTCGACCGCCCGGCCCCGGCGGCGCTGCGCGCCCCCTCGGTCCTCGAACCCCGCGCCCTGCTCCGCTCGCTGACCCTCTTCGGGCTGGTCAACGCGGTCGCGGACCTGGCGACGTTCGGGCTGTTCGTCCTGGTCGTCCCGGGCGCGGACCAGCCGGGCGGCCAAGCGGTCTTCCACTCCGGGTGGTTCACCGAGAACCTCCTCACCCAGGCCCTGGTGATGCTGCTGCTGCGGACCGGGCGCCGCAGCGCCGAGGGCGGCGTCCCCGGTCCGATCCGCGCCGCCACCGGAGCGCTCGCCGCCATCGGCGTCCTGCTGCCGCTCTCCCCGCTCGCCCCCGTCCTCGGCCTGACGGCCCTGCCGCCCGCGTACTACGTGCTGCTCGCGGTCCTGCTGGCGCTGTACGCCGCCGCGCTCGCCGGGGTCCGCGCGTACGAGGACCGGCGGGCGGGACGGAAGGGGTAGGGCCGGCCGCCCCCGGGACCGGCGCGGTTCACCAGTCGCCGCCCCCGAAGCCCCCGTCGTCGCCGAAGCCCCCGTCGTCGCCGAAACCGCCCGAGAAGTCGGCGGCGTTGAAGTCGGCGCCGGAGAACTCACCGCCCTCCGGGCCCGCTTCCGCCGGGGCGGCGGCGAACGCGGACGGGGCGCTGATCAGGGAGCCGAGCACGGTCCCGGCGAGCAGACCGGTGACCATGCCGCCGCCGAAGTAGCCGCCCGCCCAGGGGGCGTAGGCCGGCCCCGCGTTCCAGTAGGGCTGCGGTCCGTCGGGCGTCGCCACCGTCCGGGTGTGCGGCTGCTCGCCGCCGGCCAGCAGCGCGGCGTCCGCCGGGCACGCCGGGACGTCGCGGACGGCGCCGCCCGGCGGGGCCCAGGGCACATCGGTGGCCGACGGGCCGTGGCGCGGGTCGAAGAAGCACGGGACCCGGCGCTCGGGCAGCGGCCGTCCGGCGCGCCGCGCGGCGAGGGTGGCCAGCGAGAACCGGCCGTCCTCCAGGGCCTCGGTCACCGCCCGTACGTCCTCGGGCCTGCGGGCCTGTTCCATCAGGGACTTGGCCCGGTCGTAGGCGTCGAGGGCATGGGTGCAGTCCTGGCGCATCGCGTCGTCGGCGCGGGGGTCGGAAGGACGGAGGTCCAGACGCTCCAGCTCCTCGCCGAACGCGGTGATGTCCTCGTCGACCACGACCCGCAGCGCGTCCAGCGCGGCGCGCTCGCGCCGGGTGCGGGATCTGCGGTGGAGGGCGTAGGCGCCCGCGCCCCCGGCGACGACGACCGCGCCGGTGACGAGCAGTGCGGTGGTGGGGGTGCCGTCGCGCGCGGCGTCCTGCCAGGACTCGGGTGCGTGGCCCTTGGCCTGGCGCAGGGCCTGGTCGACGAACCCGGTCAGCATCGCCTCGGTGCCGGTGCCGGAGCGCTTGGCGGCGCCGGTGAGGTTCGAGACCGCGTTGTGGGGCATCACCCGCGGGTCGGCGCCCGCGTTGAAGCCGTCCGCGCCCAGGTGGACCGCGTAGAGGCCGGTCACACCGACCTTGGTCCGCAGGTCGGGCAGCAGGGTGCGGTCGGCGGGGAACTCGGGCGCCGTGGGCAGCACCGCGACGAAGACGGGCCGGTCCGCGTCGAGGATGCGCCGGGCGAGCGCGTCGGCGGCGGCCTGCGGGAGCTGGTCGCGCACCCGGGGGTCGACGTACACGGGGCCCTTCTTCAGTGCGTCGGCCACGGTGTCCAGGCCGCCCGCCGCGCGGGCCGGCGTCGGCGCGAGCACCAGGGCGGCCACCAGGGCGAGGACGGCCGGCAGAAGGCCGGGCCGGAGGCCGGGGAGGGCCCGGCGGAGGGCGGTCATGGGGAGAACTCCTCAACTGTCGTGAGGCGGGCGGCAGGCCCGCGTCAGCCGTACGAAAGGTTGGCGCAGGGGTTGTCGTCCGCGGAGCGGGCCTTGTCGCCGACCTCGGTGGGCAGCGTGGTGGGAGCCGGGTCCGCGGTGGGGCGGTCGGCGTAGGACTGCCCGACGGTGACGGTGATGCCCGCCGCGGTGGCGGACTCCAGTTCCGCGCCGGGGAAGAGGCGGGCGACGGTCCTGGCCCGGTCCTGCTGGCCGGGACCGTACGCGACGACCGTGGTGGTGTGGTGCTGGGAGGGGGCGGTGGTGACGTCGGTGACGGTGAAGCCCGCGGCCTTCAGGTCGCCCGCGGCGCGGGCGCCGAGCCCGTCGGCGGTGGTGCCGTTGAGGACGGCGACGCTGATGCCCGCGCCCGGCACCGGGGCGGACGGCTTGTCCTTCTTGCCGCTGGCGTCCTTGCCGTCGACGGTGCGGTCGGCCTTGAGCGCGGCCCACAGGGCGTCCGCGTCGGGGTGCACCACCGCGACCCGGGCGCCCTGGTAGCGCCAGGGCATGGTGACGAACTTGGTGTTGTGCAGGTCGATGTCCTTCAGCGACATCGCGAAGGAGATCAGCTTGTTCGCGGAGCCGAGTCCCGGGTCGACGGTCAGCGAGGCGGTGGCGGCGTTCGCCAGTGGCAGCAGGGTGGTGGGGTTGACACCCTGTGACTTGACGACCTTGACGAGGCTGCCGATGAACGCCTGCTGGCGCTTGATCCGCCCGATGTCGGAGCCGTCGCCGATGCCGTGCCGGACACGGACATAGTCCAGGGCCTTCTGCCCGGAGACGGTCTGCGGGCCCTTGTGGAAGAGCAGCTTGCCGCGCCGTCCCAGATTCGGGTTGAGGTCGCCCTGGTAGACGTCCTGCGGGAGGCAGACGGGGACGCCGCCGACCGCGTCGGTCATCTTGGAGAAGCCCTCGAAGTCGACGACGACGGTGTGGTCGACGCGCAGCCCGGTCAGGTCCTCGACGGTGTTCTGGGTGCAGGCGGGGTTGCCCTTGGCGGTCTCCCCGACGGTGAAGGCGGCGTTGAACATGACATTGTGCTGCGGCTTGGACCATGTCCCGTCGGGCAGCCGGCACGGCGGGACGGAGACCAGGGTGTCGCGGGGTATCGACACCGCGACCGCGTGTTGCCCGTCCCCGTAGACGTGCAGCAGCAGCGCGGTGTCCGAGCGGCCGACGTCGCCCTCCCCGCCGCCGAGCCGGCTGTTGCCGCCGGAGCGCGAGTCCGAGCCGATGACGAGCACATTGCTGCCGCCGGCCCCGGCCGCGGGCCGCTTCCGGCTGACGCCGTCGGCGCCGAAGGTGGTGATGTTCTCGTCGAGCCGCAGATAGACCCAGCCGGCTCCGGCGGTGAGCAGGACGATGAGGGAGACGGCGACCGTGACGGCTATCCGCACTCTGCTGCGCCTGCGTCGTCGGCGCGGGGCGGCTCCCTCGCTCCTGCGGCGGTCCGCTTTTGCCGTGTGGCTGCGTGTCACGTGTGCGCCCTTGTCCGTGGTTCCTGCCCGGAAAGACGGTCCTCCGCCGTCCAGGGTTGTACAGTTGCGCAATGTAGCAAGTGAAATGGCGGGGCCGGTCCGGACGGCCCGCGACGCAGGCGGAGAGAAGGCGGTACCTGATGCTGCGCAACGGACTGGAGCCCTGGCACCTGTTGATCGTGGTGGTGGTGATGATCGTGCTGTTCGGCTCCAAGAAACTGCCGGACACCGCACGCTCGCTCGGCAAGTCGCTGCGAATCCTCAAGAGCGAGGCCAAGGCGATGAAGGAGGACGGCAAGGAACCGGCCGCCACCCACCAGGAGACGCCCCAGGAGGCCCCGGCCGAACCCCGGATCATCCGGTCGGCGCCCGGGGACGCCTCCGGTCGCCCCGTCAGCCCCCACCCGGCACCGGAACACACCCCCGGCGCCCCCCACTGACCGCCGGGCCCGCGGCCTCATTCCTCCCTGGCCGCGGGCCCGGCCGACGGCCCGGCGCCCCGCGGCGGACGCGTCCGCTCAGTGCGCGTCCAGCGTGACCGTGAACGCGAAACGGTCGCCCCGGTAGTGGATACGGGCCACGTCCACGGCCCGCCCCTCCTCGTCGTACGTGATGCCCGTGTAGTGCAGTATCGGGCTGAGCAGCGGCACCTGGAGCAGCCGCGCCGTCTCCGGGTCCGCCAGCCGCGCCTCGACCGAGTCGGTGATGCGGCTGATGCGGACGCCCACCACGTCCCGCAGCACCTTCGTCATCGGCCACCGCTCCAGGTCCGCCGGGTCGATCCGGACGCCGACATCGGGACGTACGTAGTTGCGCGCGTGGTTGGTCGGCTCGCCCGTCGCCTCGTCGCTGCGCAGCCGGCGGAACCCGGTCACCTCCGCCAGGCCCGGGAAGTGCTCGGACAACTCGGCGGGGACCGGGGCACCGCCGTGCTCCAGCAACTCGGTGCGCATCCCGGACTGCTGCGCCACGATCGCGTCCACCGACCCCAGCAGCCGCACCGGCGTCCCGCGCCGCGCCCCCGGGGAGATGAAGGTGCCGCGCCGCCGGTGCCGGCTGATCAGCCCCTCCGACTCCAGCTCCTTGAGCGCCTGGCGCATGGTCAGCACACTCACGCCGTAGTGCGCGGCCAGCGCGTCCTCCGTCGGCAGCCGCAGCGGCGCGTCGGGGGAGCGCCCCAGTATGGAGGCCCGCAGCGACTGCGAGACCTGGTACCACAGGGGCAGCTTGCGGTTGAGGGCGAGCGAGTCGGGGGCGAAGGTCGTCACGGGGCGTTCCCCCTGGGGGTCATGGGCGGAAGTGGCGCTGGAGACCCTGCCACACGTCGTCGTAACCGCGCTGGAGATGGTCCGCGTCCCGGGCCTGCGGGGTGAGGGTGAGCGGCCAGCGCGTCTCGAACATGAACGCCAGACCGTCGTCGACCTTCTGCGGCACCAGCTGTGCGGCGCTCGCCCTCTCGAACGTCTCCTGGTCCGGGCCGTGCGCCGACATCATGTTGTGCAGCGAACCGCCGCCCGGGACGAAGCCCCCCGCCTTCGCGTCGTAGGCCCCCTCGATCAGCCCCATGTACTCGGACATCACATTGCGGTGGAAGTACGGCGGCCGGAAGGTGTTCTCGCCGACCAGCCAGCGCGGCGCGAAGACCACGAAGTCCACGCCCGCCAGGCCCGGGGTGTCCGAGGGGGAGGTGAGGACGGTGAAGACCGACGGGTCCGGGTGGTCGTAGCTGATGGACCCGATGACATTGAAACGGTGCAGGTCGTAGACGTACGGCACATGGTTGCCGTGCCAGGCGACGACATCGAGCGGGGAATGGTCGTACGTCGCCGTCCAGAGGCCGCCGCAGAACTTGTTGACGACCTCCACCTGGCCCTCGGCGTCCTCGTACGCGGCGACCGGGGCGCGGAAGTCCCGGGGGTTGGCCAGACCGTTGGCGCCGATCGGCCCGAGGTCGGGGAGCTGGAACGGGCTGCCGTAGTTCTCGCAGACATAGCCGCGCGCCGTCGCGTCCAGCAGCTCGACGCGGAACCGCACGCCGCGCGGGATCAGCGCGACCTCGCCCGGAACGGCCCGCAGCAGCCCGAACTCGGTGCGCAGCAGCAGCCCGCCCCGCTCGGGGACGATCAGCAGTTCGCCGTCGGCGTCGCTGAACACCCGGTCGGTCATGGACGCGTTGGCGTGGTAGAGGTGCACCGCCATGCCCGCGCGCTGGGTGGCGTCGCCGTTGCCGCCGAGCGTCCACAGCCCGTCGAGGAAGTCCGTCCGCCCGGACGGCTCGGGGAGCGGGTCCCAGCGCAGCCGGTTGGGGTCCGGGACGCACTCGGCGAACGGCGCCGAGCGGACCGCGCGCTGCGGGGCCCGGGTGAACGGCGGGTGCGCGGCGGACGGGCGGATGCGGTAGAGCCAGGAGCGGCGGTTGTGGTGGCGCGGCTCGGTGAACGCCGAACCGCTGAGCTGCTCCGCGTACAGCCCGAGGGGCGCGCGCTGCGGCGAGTTGCGCCCGACGGGCAGCGCGCCCGCCACCGCCTCCGAGCTGTGTTCGTTGCCGAACCCGGTGGCGTACACCAGCCCTTCCGCCGTCTTCCTCGCCTGCTCGTTGCCCGTGCCGGTCATCGCGTGCTCCCGCCGCTCAAGGAATCCTATGCAAGACCCTAGGATTGGGTTCCGGGGCCGTCAACGGAAGGATTTCGGCAGCCGTGGCCGGAACGCCGCGCCACCCGCAGCCGGACGGACGGGCTCCGCCGGACCGCACCACGGGCAGGATGAAGACGTGCAGCAGCCCGACCCCCTCCGCCGCGTCCCCGTCCAGCGCCGCAGCGCCCAGCGCCTCGCCCGCATCCTCGACGCCTGCGCCGAAGTGCTGGACGAGAGCGGGTACGAGGACCTCAGCACCCGCGCCGTCGCCCACCGCGCCGGCGTGCCGATCGGCTCCGTCTACCGCTTCTTCCCCAACAAACGCGCCATGGCCGAGGCGCTGGCCCGCCGCAACCTCGCCGCCTACGCCGACCGCGTCGCGGCCCGGCTCGCGGCCCCGGACGCGCCGTCCGGCTGGCGCCCGGCGATGGACGCGCTCGTCGACGAGTACCTCGCCATGAAACGCGGCGCGCCCGGCTTCGCCCTCGTCGAGTTCACCGTCCCGGCGCCCCGCGCCTCCCGCGAGGCCAACCACACCGTCGCGGACCTGATCCTCGGCCTGCTCGCCGGCCCGCTCGCCCTGGACGCCTCCGACGAACGGCTGCGGACCGCCTTCCTCGTCGGCGTGGAGACCGCCGACGCGCTGCTGCAACTCGCCTTCCGCGCGGATCCGGACGGCGACCCCGTGATCGTCGCCGAGACCAAGGAGGTGCTGCGGGCCTACCTGGCGCGGTACCTGGACGAGGGGCCGCGCTGATCAGGGGCGCGCCGTGAAGCGTCCGCGCGTCAAGCCTTGTTGACGGAAGTCCGTGCCGCTTAACGTCACTCCGACCGCCGACCGGCGGATGAACCACGGGCGAACGTGAGGTCCCTTCATGCTGACCGTTCTCGGCTTCGTCATGATCGCCGCGTTCCTGGTGCTGATCATGATGAAGAAGATGTCGCCGATGGCGTCGCTCATCCTCGTCCCGGCCCTGTTCTGCGTCCTGGTCGGCAAGGGCGCCCACCTGGGGGAGTACGTCGTCAAGGGCATTGGCGACCTCGCCCCCACCGCCGCGATGCTGATGTTCGCCATCGTCTACTTCGGCGTGATGATCGACGTCGGCCTCTTCGACCCCGTCGTCCGCGGCATCCTGCGCTTCTGCCGGGCCGACCCGCTGCGCGTCGTCGTCGGCACCGCCGTCCTCGCCGCGATCGTCTCCCTCGACGGCGACGGCTCCACCACCTTCATGATCACCGTATCGGCCCTCTACCCCCTCTACCGGCGCCTCGGGATGAGCCCGGTCGTCATGACCGGCGTCGCGGCCACCGCCAACGGCGTCATGAACACCCTGCCCTGGGGCGGCCCCACCGCCCGCGCCGCCACCGCCCTCCACCTCGACGCCGACGAGGTCTTCGTCCCCATGATCCCCGCCCTGGCCTGCGGCCTGGTCGCGGTTTTCGTCCTCGCGTACGGCTTGGGCCTGCGCGAACGCCGCCGGCTCGGCGCGGACGCGGCGGCGGGTACGGGTACGGCCGGGGCGGCGGACGCGGACGCGGTGGCGACGGGTACAGCCGGGGCGGCGACGGCGGGTACGGCCGGGGCGCCCGGCGGCCTCCAGGTGCTGGACCCGGCACGCGCCACCCTCCGCCCCCGCCTCTACTGGTTCAACGCCGCGCTCACCCTCGCCCTGCTCACCCTCCTGATCCTCCAGACCCTCCCGATCCCGGTCCTCTTCCTGCTCGGCGCCGCCCTCGCCCTCACCGTCAACTTCCCGCGCATGGCCGACCAGAAGGACCGGATCGCCGCACACGCCGAGAACGTCCTCAACGTCTCCGGCATGGTCTTCGCCGCCGCCGTCTTCACCGGCGTCCTCACCGGCACCGGCATGGTCGCCCACATGGCCCGCTGGCTGGTCGGCACCGTCCCCGACTCCCTCGGCCCGCACATGGGCCTCGTCACCGGCGCCCTGAGCATCCCCCTGACCTACCTCATGTCCAACGACGGCTTCTACTTCGGCATCGTCCCGATCCTCGCCGAGGCCGGCGCCGCCCACGGCGTCACCCCCACCGAAATCGCCCGCGCCTCCCTGGTGGGCCAACCCCTCCACATGTCCAGCCCCCTCGTCCCCGCCGTCTTCGTCCTCGTCGGCATGGCCCATGTGGAGTTCGGCGACCACACGCGGTTCACCTTGAAGTGGGCGGCGCTGACGTCGCTGGTGGTACTGGGGGCGGGGGTGGTGTTCGGGGTGGTTTAGGGGAACACCCGCGCCAGGGAGGCGTTCCCTGGCACCAGTTCCCACGCCGGATGGTCTCTGCCATGCCGTCCGCTCACGCATACGGGTTGCCTCACCTCGTCATCTGCCCAGGATCGTTACGGCTCCGGATACTCAAACCGCCGAGCCCGCCATTACCTGCACAGGCATGTCCTCCGGCGCGTCATCCCGAACGAGATCGACCAGGGCTCTGCAGTCTCGGGCTTTGCGTCTGCTCATGGCCGGCTTGGGCGACACGAGCAGACCTCCGGCCCATGGGGCCCGACGCCGATGCTGAACGTCTGGGCCATTCCGGCGGTGGGGACGGCTTCGGCAGTGTCCGCCACCTGCGAGTGATCTATTGGTCTGGACGTAGCAGTTCAGAGGGGGCTGTTCGGCTCGGTTCTGGCGGTCGCATCGCCCTGTCCCAGGGGCCTCTGGGCCGATGTGACTGCGATTGCGTGGACAGGTCGCGATACCTGACATGTACGAGTTGGCCGTGGCGGCCCCGAGAGGAAGCTTCTCGCTCGCATGAGGCGGGGCCTGTGATGATTGCCTCTCGCTGAAGGGTAGTCTCAACTACCCTGACTATGCGGGGTGTTACGGCGCAAGCCTGGGTTTGCCAGCGTAACCGAAGCCTGATTGCGAACCCATGGGGAAGGTCTTGGAAGCCGGTTACCTGATCCTCATCGCTGTCTGCGCGGGGTCCTTGATCATGCTTGCCGGGGTTGCCGCTGGAGGATTCCTTGTCATTGCGGCTCAGCGAAGCGCGCGTCCTGCGCCGCGAGAAGATGAGACCGGTTCTCTCTCGGCGGGCGACCCGGTGGTGGGCGCTTCGGCGGGTCGTCGGCAGGCCCCTGCATCTCATCCTCCTTCGGAGGTCCCCCAAACGCCACGGAAAGAGAGGCCAGTGACGATGGACGCAACGTCACAGGACACGGCAGCCAGGGTCGAAGCCCTGATCGCGCACAAGAAAACTATTGCTGAGATTCGCGTGGCCTTACGGATCAGGACGATGCAGACGGTCACCCGCTGGTCAGCCGGAGCTCTCGCTGTCGTCCTGCTCTTCGGTTGTGTCATCGCAAACGTAGCGGTCGGGTGGTCCACCATCACCCTCGTCAACAAGGTCGCCATTCCTGTCTTCGTGCTAAGCGCCGGTACGTTCCTTGTGGTTCAGGCCATGGAGAGAAAGGCGGTGAGGGATGGAAAGGAGCACTACAACAAGACAGCGCGCGAGTTGAAGATCGAGTTGGAAGCGGCCGAAGAGCTTCGCCTTCTGGACGCCGCCCGGCTCGGTCTTCCAGTGCCTGACCGCCAGTACTCCTACAAAGACTCCATCCCGGCGGAGCTTGACAGCCTGCGCAAGGACGGGAGGAGGTACCGCAGGAAGCACAACGTCGCTCAATCAGCCATCATTCTCGGATCGCTGAGTGGGACTGCGCTTTCCGGCCTTGCCGACACACCTGCTCCTCTCAAGTACTGGATCATGGGGATTACTTTCACGGTGGGCGCGGCCGCAGGGTTCACTGGGTATTACAAGTGGCGTGAGCGGGCGTTCTACCTCCAGCAGACAGCGGACGATATTGAACGCCATGCGACTGCCTTCGAATTGGGTATTTACCCCTACGACGATCCTGACGAGGCCGACAGGCTGGCGAAGCTCGCCAAGGAAATCGAACTGCTAAGGGTCGAGCAACGTAAGCGCCAACAGCAGCTCGACCAGCCGCGCGAAGGGAGCGCAGAGGTCGTCTGACGATCACGTAGGCATCTGCCCGCCCCCGGAAAAGGTCTGCAGAAGTCGGAGCCGTCCCGCAACGCTGCCACTTCGCCTCGCTACCGTCCCCGATGCCGCCGCCCCAACACCGTGTCACCCCTGGCGCCACGAAAACTACCAACGCTAGTTTAGAAATCCGGCGGATTCGTCGGGAGCCCCGCGAGGGGTTACCACCACGCGGACCGGAAGGAGCACAGCGTGAAGCGGTACGACGGGATGTACATCGGGGGCACTTGGCGGGCGGCCGAGGGGGGTGAGGTCATCGAGGTGGTTGATCCGGCGGAGGAGCGGGTCATCGCTACCGTGCCCGCGGGCAGTGAGGGGGACATCGATGTCGCCGTACGCGAGGCGCGTGCGGCGTTGCCCGGGTGGGCCGGTACGGCTCCCGCCGCTCGGGCCGAGGTGATTGGCGCGCTCAGGGATCGTCTTGCGGAGCGGGCCGAGGAGATCGCCGGGACCGTCACCGCCGAGCTCGGGGCGCCGCTTGCCTTCAGCCGGGCGGTGCATGCCGGGGTGCCGGTCGCCGTGTGTGGTTCGTATGCCGAGTTGGGCCGTACGTATGCGTTCGAGGAGACCGTCGGTACGTCGACGGTGTTGCACGAGCCGGTGGGTGTGGTGGGGGCGATCACGCCGTGGAACTATCCGCTGCACCAGATCGTCGCGAAGGCGGCTCCGGCGCTGGCCGCCGGTTGCACTCTTGTGCTCAAGCCTGCTGAGGACACTCCGCTGGTGGCGCGGTTGTTCGCCGAGTGTGCGGATGAGGCGGGGGTTCCGGCGGGTGTCCTCAATGTCGTGACGGGGCTGGGGGCGGTCGCGGGGCGGGCGCTGGCGGGGCATGAGGGGGTGGACATGGTCTCGTTCACCGGGTCCACGGCCGTGGGGCGGAGGGTGGGGGCGGCCGCGGGGGGTGCCGTCAAGCGGGTCGCGCTCGAACTCGGTGGGAAGTCCGCGAATGTCGTCCTGCCCGGGGCCGACCTCGGGCGGGCGGTCGCCGTCGGTGTCGCCAATGTCATGGCCAACTCCGGGCAGACGTGCAGTGCGTGGACCCGGATGCTGGTCCACCGGGACCACTACGACGAGGCCGTCGCGCTCGCCGAGACGGCCGCCGCCAAGTACGTGCCCGGGGAACGGCTCGGGCCGCTGGTCAGTGCCGCGCAGCGGGAGCGGGTCCGCGGCCACATCGAGCGGGGGCTCGCCGAGGGGGCCCGGCTCGTCACGGGTGGCGCGGAGGCGCCGCTGGAGCGTGGCTACTACGTCAGTCCGACCGTCTTCGCCGACGTCACCCCGGAGATGACCGTCGCGCAGGAGGAGATCTTCGGGCCGGTGCTGTGCGTGCTGCCGTACGAGGACGAGGACGACGCGGTACGGATCGCCAACGGCACGGTGTACGGGCTGGCCGGCGCGGTGTGGGCCGCCGACGACGCGACCGCGGTCGCTTTCGCGCGCCGTCTGGAGACCGGGCAGGTCGACATCAACGGCGGACGCTTCAACCCGCTCGCCCCGTTCGGCGGGTACAAACAGTCCGGCGTCGGCCGTGAGCTGGGGCCGCACGGGCTGGTGGAGTACCTCCAGACGAAATCGCTCCAGTTCTGACGCGCCCGTTCCGGCACCAGCACCTCCGTCCGCCGCTCCATCCCTTCGCCCCGAGGAGTCCCCGTGGTCCGCGCCGCCGTCCTGCCCGCCGTCAACGCCCCGCTGGAGATCACCGGCATCGACCTGCCCGAGCCCGGGCCCGGGCAGGTACGGGTGCGGCTCGCCGCGGCCGGGGTCTGCCACTCCGACCTGTCGCTGTCCGACGGGACCCTGCGCCACCGGGCGCCGGTCGTCCTCGGGCACGAGGGGGCGGGGACCGTCACCGCCGTCGGTGAGGGCGTCACCGCACCCGCCCCCGGTGACCGGGTCGTCCTCAACTGGGCGCCGTCCTGCGGCGCGTGCCACTTCTGCGAGATCGCCGAACCCTGGCTCTGCTCCCGTGCCGCGGACGCCGCACAGGCCCCGTACGCCACTCTCGCCGCCGACGGGAGCGCCCTCTACCCGGGCCTGGGCACCGCCGCGTTCGCCGAGGAGACCGTGGTGCCCGCGCACGCCGCGCTGCCGCTGCCCGACGGGGTGCCGCTCACCGAGGCGGCGCTGCTGGGCTGCGCTGTGCTGACCGGCTGGGGCGCCGTCCACCACAGCGCGGGGGTGCGGGACGGGGAATCCGTCGTGGTGTTCGGTGCCGGCGGTGTCGGTCTCGCCGCCCTCCAGGCCGCGCGGATCGCGGGCGCGGGCCCGCTCGTCGCCGTCGATGTCTCGCCGGAGAAGGAGGGCCTCGCCCGTGCCGCCGGGGCCACGGAGTTCGTCGTCGCGGGGGAGGACACCGCGCGGCGTGTCCGGGAGCTGACCGGCGGCCGGGGCGCCGACGCCGCCGTGGAGTGCGTGGGCCGCGCCGCGTCGATCCGGGCGGCCTGGTCGTCGACCCGCCGCGGCGGCCGTACCACGGTCGTGGGGATCGGCGGCCGGGACCAGCAGGTGACCTTCAACGCCCTGGAACTCTTCCACTTCGGACGTACGCTTTCCGGCTGCGTCTACGGCAACAGCGACCCCGCCCGGGACCTCCCGGTCATCGCCGGCCAGGTGCGTTCCGGGGCGCTCGACCTGTCCGTGCTGGTCACCGAGCGCATCGGGCTCGACGGTGTCCCGGCCGCTTTCGAGGCGATGCGCGCCGGACGGGGCGGCCGGGCGCTGATCGTCTTCTGAGACGGCGTCACACGGCGCTCGCCGCCGCCTCCCGGGCCGCCGCCGCGGGCTCCGGCCGTACGTCGCCGGGCCGGCGCAGCCGGGGGAAGGCGGGCGCCGCCGCCAGGAAGACCAGCGAGACCAGGACGAACGGCCAGGTGAAGGTGTGGCCGCCGGACGGGGCGAACAGGGCGGCCATCGCCGAGGTCAGCGCGGTGGCGGTGGCCGCCGCCGTCACCGCGTACCCCAGGCTCCAGGCGTCGGCGACGAGGAACACCCCGCACAGCGCCATCGCCACGAGCACCGCGTTGTAGCCCATGGTGCCCTGGGCGACATCGGCGGCCGGCGCGCCCAGCGCCCACGCGGTGAGGATGCCGACCACGCTGCCGACGCAGGCCATCGCCCCGGCGCGGCGGTCGGCGAGGAAGATGCCGGCGAGGAAGATCAGGCCGACGTACCACTGCGGCATGAAGAAGATCTGGGCGATGTTGGCGAAGAACGCGTGCCACAGGTCGGTGAACCCGAGGGCGGTGGGCCCGCCCGCCGGCCGGGTCAGGGCGGCCAGCCCCGGTCCCTGGTGCCAGACCCGCTCGAAGCCGGGCGCGGCGATCGTCATGGCGCTCGCCATCAGGCAGTACGGCAGGGTGAAGGTCGGCAGGTCCCAGGTCGCAAGGACGCGGCCGGCCGCGCCGGTGACGACGGTGACCACGGCGCTCCCGGCGAGTGCCAGCAGTGCGGTGGACAGGTGGTCCGCGCCGAGGAAGACGGCGAAACCGACCCCCACCAGGCAGGCGTTGAACCCTTCGAGGCCCGCGGTGACACGCTCCTCGGCCACCCCCAGCAGGCGGGCGGTGGCGGTGCCGACGGCGGTGCCGGCCAGTCCGTAGAGCCCGTACTGCCAGCCCGCCGCGAAGAGCGCGACGGAGAACACCGCGCCCGCGAGCGCGCTCGGCAGGAAGTCCACCTGTGCCTGGCCGCGCAGGACCTGGACGGCGAAGGACCGGAGCCGTCCGGGTGTTCCGCGGCCGCCGGCCGCACCGGTTCCGTGCACGATGCCTCCCGTTTCCCGGTGGCCGGGCGCTCCTGCCGGCCAGGGACTGGTGCACTCTACAGCTATCTTCTGTGAGGTCCCCGGACGGGTGCGGAGCGGGGCGGCGCCGCTCACCGCTCCGGCGGGACACGCTCCGGATGCTGGAGTGCGAGCCCGTCGACCAGGGCCAGCAGGCCCGCCTCGAACGCCCCCTCGTCGACCCGGCGCTGGTGCTCGGCGAGCAGATGGGCCTGGCCGAGGTGCGGGTAGTCGGCGGGGTCGTACGCGCCCGGGTCGTCGACGAAACCGCGCGCGAACGAGCCCAGCGCGGAACCGGCGACGAAGTAGCGGACCATCGCGCAGATCCGGGTGGCCTGCGCCGGCGGCCACCCCGCCTCGACCATGCCGCCGAACGCCGCGTCCGCCATCCTCAGCGCCGCGGGCCTGCGCCCCGGCCCCTGCGCGAGGAACGGCACGATGTGCGGATGGGCGGCGAGCGCCGCGCGGTAGGAGCGGGCCCAGCCCAGCAGCCCGGCCCGCCAGTCCCGTCCGGACGCGAGGGCGGAGACGTCGACCTGGGCGATGACGGTGTCGGCGACCGCGTCGAGGATCTCGTCCTTGGTCGTGAAGTGGTTGTAGAGGGACGGCCCGCTCACCCCCAGCTCCGCGGCCAGCCGGCGGGTGGACAGCGCCGGCAGCCCCTCCGCGTCGACGAGGGCCAGCGCCGCGGCGACGATGCGGTCGCGGCTCAGCAGGGGCTTGCGGGGTCGGGCCATGGTGCACATCGTAAGGGCCGCTTCCGGTGGGGGGACCGGGGCGGACGGGGTGTGCCCGTGCGGGACCGGGCCCGGTCCGGGGCCTAAGCGCGTGCTCAGTGGCGCGGTAAGGTGTGCGGTCCGCCGTGGACGGTCCGCGGGCGGGACGAGGAGCGGGGTGCGGCGATGGACGCGGAGGCACAGCGGACGGCGGAGGCCGGTGACGAGTGGGCCGATGTCACCCCGGAGGCCGCGCGACGGCTGGTCGCCGCCGCCGTCGGGGCCTTCGCGGAACGCGGCTACCACGCGACCACCACCCGTGACATCGCCGGCCGCGCCGGCATGAGCCCGGCCGCCCTCTACATCCACTACCGGACCAAGGAGGAGCTGCTCTACCGCATCAGCGGCATCGGCCACGAGAAGGCGCTGCGCATCATGGGCGACGCCGCCGCGGCCCCGGGCACCGCCGCCGAACGCCTCGCCGGCGCCGTCCGCACCTTCGTCCGCTGGCACGCCGAGCACCACACCACCGCCCGCGTCATCCAGTACGAACTCCAGGCGCTGAGCGCGGAGCACTACGCCGAGATCACCGGGCTGCGCCGCCGCACCGACCGGCTGCTGCGGCAGATCATCCAGGACGGCGCGGACGGCGGCGAGTTCCGGTCCGACGATGTGCCGGGCACCACGCTCGCGGTGCTGTCCCTCTGTGTCGACGTCGCCCGCTGGTTCACCGCGGACGGCCCCCGCACGCCCGAGGAGGTCGGCGAACTCTACGCCGGGCTGGTGATGCGGATGGTGGGCGCAGGACAGCCGTGACGTGCGGGGCGCGTCCGGTCAGCGCAGGAAGCGGCTGACCGTCTCCGCGACGCACACCGGCTTGCCGCCGCCCTCGCGTTCGACGGTCACGGCCGTCACCAGCTGCACCCCGCCGGTCACCTCCGTCACCTCCGTGATCCGGGCCGTGGCGCGCAGCCGCGAACCGACCGGGACGGGGGAGGGGAAACGCACCTTGTTCACGCCGTAGTTGATGCCCATCGTCACGTTCTCGACCCGCATCAGCTGCGGCACCAGCGCCGGAAGCAGCGAGAGCGTCAGATAGCCGTGCGCGATGGTGGTGCCGAACGGGCCCGCCGCGGCCCGCTCCGGGTCGACATGGATCCACTGGTGGTCGCCGGTCGCCTCGGCGAACAGGTCGATCCGCTTCTGGTCGATCTCCAGCCAGTCGCTGGTGCCCAGTTCCTCGCCGACCGCGGCCCGCAGTGCGTCGAGCGACGCGAACACCCGGGGTTGTGCCATCTCTGTCCGCCTCCTCAGACGCCGAACACCGAACGCCGGACGCCCCGCGGGGCGCCTACTGAGCGCTTGCTCAGCATGCGGAGTGCCCACGGTCCGTGTCAACGTGCCGGCCCCCACCGCGCCGTACGGCGTACGGGACGCGCGCCCGGGGCCTGCCGGCCTCCCGGAGGACGGTGGCAGGACGGCAGGTTCTAGGCTGGGGCCGTGCCCCAGCTCCCGCTCAAGGTCCAGGAACTCACCGTCGGCCAGCTCGCCGCGCGCAGCGGCGCGGCCGTCTCGGCGCTGCACTTCTACGAGTCCAAGGGGCTGATCAGCAGCACCCGGACGGCCGGGAACCAGCGCCGCTACACCCGCGACGCGCTGCGCCGGGTCGCCTTCGTCCGGGCCGCGCAACGGGTGGGCATCCCGCTCGCGGTCATCCGGGACGCGCTCGCCGAACTCCCCGACGGGCGCACCCCCAACCGCGACGACTGGGCCCGGCTCTCCGAGGCGTGGCGCTCCGAGCTGGACGAGCGGATCGGCCAACTCGTCGAACTGCGCGACAGGTTGACCGACTGCATCGGCTGCGGCTGCCTCTCGCTGGAGCGCTGCGCCCTGTCCAACCCCCAGGACTCCCTCGGCGATCAGGGCCCCGGCGCCCGCCGCCTGCGCGTCGACCGGGGCGCGCGGAACACCCCGGCGGGCGGACGACGCGCGGGCGGGAACGACCGGCCGGAGGACGGCGGGGGCTGCGAGGCGCCGTGACCGCCGGGGCACCGTACGCCCCATCAGTCCCGGCCGCCGCGCCTCACCGCCCCCGTCACCTCACCACATCTCCGGCTTCCGTGCCGCCCACGGGCGGGCCTGCTCCAGTTGGGCGGAGAGGGCGATCAAGGTGGCCTCGTCGCCGTACCGGCCGCCGAGCATCACCCCGATGGGCAGCCCCTCGTCGTTCCAGTGCAGCGGCACATTGACCGCGGGCTGCCCGGTGGCGTTGTAGAGCGCGGGGAACGGCACATGGGCGACGACGGCGGCGAACTCCGCCTCCGGATCGTCGTCGTCGCGCAGCGCGCCCAGCGGCTGCGGGGGCGTGGCGGCGGTCGGCGAGAGGATCACGTCGCAGCCGGTGCCCGGCGCCATCGGGCCGTCGGCCAGGAACTGCGCCAGGGCGCGGAACGTGCCGAGCGCGTCGGCGAGTTGCGGACCGGTCACCTCGGCGCCGCACCGCTGGAGATGGCGGGTGAGCGGCATCAGCGACTCCTCACTGCCCGGCGGGACCTGACAGGTTGCCGCGATCACCGACCAGGCGCGGCGGAACGCCACCCGGATACCGTCGTCGACCGGCAGCTCCAGCTCCTCGACGTCGTGGCCCAGCCCGGCCAGCACGGCGGCGGTCGCGGTGACCGCCTCGGCGCACTCGGGGTGGACCTCGATACCGGGGACCGGCGCCGAGGTGACGAAGCCGATCCGCAGCCGGCCCGCGTCGCGCCGGGCGTGGCCGGCGAAGGTCTCGCCGGGCGGCAGCGACGGCGCCGCGTACGGGACGCCGGGCATCGGGCCGGCCAGCACGTCCAGCAGGGTGGCCGCG
>NZ_JCANQV010000113.1:0-17953 GCF_059553635.1 Candidatus Streptomyces philanthi | reverse complement strand
TCGCGCCCGCCGCCTCGCGGACGGCGGGCG
The DNA here is from genome assembly GCF_059553635.1 of Candidatus Streptomyces philanthi. Taxonomy (NCBI): domain Bacteria; kingdom Bacillati; phylum Actinomycetota; class Actinomycetes; order Kitasatosporales; family Streptomycetaceae; genus Streptomyces; species Candidatus Streptomyces philanthi. Next base: position 17,923 of record NZ_JCANQV010000113.1, on the reverse strand, counting down.
CGGCGTACGCCCGGGGCAGCAACGACACCGTCTCAGCCCTCCTTCCCCCGCCGGACGGGGTGCTCAGCCACGCGGTCGCACCTCGACGTTCTCCAGGACGCCGATCGCGTCCGGGACGAGTACGGCGGCGGAGTAGTAGGTGCTGACGAGGTAGGAGATGATCGCCTTCTCGTCGATGCCCATGAACCGCACGTTGAGGCCGGGCTCGATCTCGTCGGGCAGACCGGTCTGGTGGAGGCCGATGACGCCCTCGTTGTCCTCACCGGTACGCATGGCGATGATCGACGAGGTCTGGTGCTCGGTGATCGGGATCTTGCCGCAGGGCAGGATCGGCACGCCCCGCCAGGCCGGGATGTGATGGCCGTCGACGTCGACGCTGCCGAAGTAGATGCCCCGCTGGTTGCACTCCTTGCCGAACGCGGCGATGGCGCGCGGGTGGGCGAAGAGGTAGCGGGTACCGCGGCGCATGCTCAGCAGGTCGTCGAGGTCGTCCGGGGTGGGCGGACCGGACTGGGTGGGGATGCGCTGGTCGAAGTCGGTGTTGTGGAGCAGCCCGAAGTCGGGGTTGTTGACCAGTTCCCTCTCCTGGCGCTCGCGCAGCGCCTCGATGGTGAGCCGCAGCTGCTGCTCGGTCTGGTTCATGGGCTGGTTGTAGAGGTCGGCGACCCGGCTGTGCACCTTCAGCACGGTCTGCGCCACGCTCAGCTCGTATTCGCGCGGGGTGAGCTCGTAGTCCACGAAGGTGGTCGGCAGGACCGGCTCGCCGTCATGCCCGGAGAGGAATTCGATCGCGGCCTCACCGGCCCTGTTCTTCGGCTGCCGCGCCTCGGTGGTGAGCTGCTGGACGTGGCTCCGCAGCGCCTCGTACTGGTCGGCGACCGCCTTGTACGCGGTGAGCGGCAGCGACAGGACCGTGGTCGCGGTCGCCGCGCGGGCCGTGAAGTCCCACTTGCCGCCTCCGCCGGCCAGCACATCGCCGCCGAAGCTGTCGCCGTCGGACAGCCGGCCCACCACCGACTCCCCCTCGTACTTGGCGGGCCGGACCTTGTCCACCTTGCCGTGGGCGACCAGGAAGACGTGATCAGCCTTGCGCCCTTCCTGCACGATGATCTGTCCGGGGTCGTATTCCTTCTGCACGAACTTGTCGGCCAGTGCCCCCAGGGCCGTGGGGTCGTCGAAGCCGCGCAGCAGCGGCAGTTCGGCCAGCTCCGCCGGGACGACGCGGACCTTGGACCCGTTCTTCTCGAAGGTCACCTTCCCGTCCCCGACGACGAACGACAGACGCCGGTTCACCCGGTAGGCGCCTCCGGGCACGTCCACCCACGGCAGCTTCCGCAGCAGCCACCGGGAGCTTTTCCCCTGCATCTGGGGCTCGGACTTGGTCGTCGTCGCGAGATTGCGCGCCGCCGCGGTACTCAGACTGAGCTGCGCCTGCTCCTGTGTCTGCTCCCCCGCGCCCGCCGACGCCTTCCGCGTTTCGAACGGCATCAACTACCCCTGTCTCCCGATACGTTGACCACACTGCACGACTTTCACCGGATCGCGACCACTCAGAGCGGCAACCCGATCACTTTTCGTGCCCATAGGTAACGCATCGCGGCCGCGCGATGCGGCAGGCGCGCCCGCCCTCTCGAACGGCACCGGGGCGAGCGGTGCGAGCACTTTCGGTCGTGACGGCCCCTGACGCACCCCTCGGCCGCGGATGCCGCAGTTCCCCACCAGCACCGATGAACACAATGGGGCATTTACCACCGAAACCGGCACCACGTCGCCACCCGCGACATTGGTCTTGACCAATGTCGCAGCATATGAAAAGCATGGTCAAACCCCCCACCACGGAACCTTCTTCATCACCCCCGCGGGAGAACCAAACCGCCATGCGCACATCCGCAACCGCCGCAGCCGCCGTGCTCGGCGGAGCCCTCCTTCTCGGTCTCACGGTCGCCCCGGCCGCGCAGGCCGCGCCCGCCTGCACCACCGATGCCTTCGGGATCGCCGGCAAGTACGGCGAGTTCGTCCTCGGCGACGACGTGCACGCGCCCGACGCGGAGGGCGCGGTGGCCGTCGGCGGCAACGCGGACTTCCGCAACGGTTTCAGCGTCGGCAACGAGCTGTCGGCGGCGGAGGTCGCGGCCCTGCCCGGCCGGGCAGCGCTCGTCGTCCGCGGCGATCTGGTCAACGGCTCGTCGGCCACCGTGGTGATGAAGGGTGACGCGGTCGTCGGCGGCAAGGTCCGCGACCGCGCCGTCGAGATGCACTCCGGCGCCTTCCGCCAGGGCGGCCAACCGATCGATTTCGACGCCGAGTTCGCCAAGCTCCGGAACTACTCCTCCGCGCTGGCGGACGAACCGGCGACCGACGGCACCCACGTGACACTGAAGGGCGCCCGGCTCACCCTGGAGGGCAGCGACACCACCCGTAACGTCTTCAAGGTGACGGCCGCCCAGCTGGAAGCGGCCAAGGACGTTCACCTCAAGGTCCCGGCCGGCGCGACCACGGTCGTCAACGTCAGCGGCACGAGCTACGACATGGCCGCGGCCGGCACCACCGGCTTCTTCCTCTCCGGCGGCCAGGACTTCGTACTCGACGACAAGCTCCAGAGCGCCGCCGACGGCAAGGTCCGCTCCAAGCTGCTGTGGAACTTCCCCGAGGCCCGCACGATCACCAAGAGCAGCAAGGCGGCCTGGCCGGGCAGCGTGCTGGCGCCCCGGGCGCACCTGGAGCTGGGCACCGGCGCGCCGGTCAACGGCTCGGTGTGGGTGGCCTCGCTGCACGGCTCGGGCGGCGCGGAGACCCACCACTTCCCCTTCACCGGCTGCCTCCCCGAGCCCGGCAAGACGCCCTCGCCGAAGCCGAGCGAAACCCCCGGCACCACGCCCGCCCCGAGCGGCACTCCCGATGCCACGCCGTCGGCCACCGGCACCCCCTCCGCCCCGGTGACGCCGCCCCCGGCGAGCGCCACGCCGTCCGGTACCGCCTCCCAGCCGGCCGCCCCGTCCCCGTCGGACAGCCCGGCGGCCCCCGCCGACGGTGACCTCGCCTCGACGGGCAGCAGCGGCATCATCCCGCTGGCCATCGGCACCGTCGCGGTGCTCGCGGCGGGAGCCGGCCTGGTCGTGGCGGGCCGCCGCCGCTCGAAGCGGGCCTGAGTCCCGGGGAACCCCGTCCGTCCGGGCGGGGTTCCCCGGCCACCGCACGACACGGAACGGGGCGGGCGACGAGCGGCGTCGGCCGCCCCGTTCGCCGCCCCGTTCGCCGCCCGCTCCCGACGGCCTGCGGGGCAGCTCGACTTGACATACACCCACGCATCCAAAAAAGTAGATGGGAGACGTCGCCACCCAGAGAGCTTCGAGAGGCCCCCATGGACCCCCTGACCGTGTACAAGGCGTTGGCCAATCCGGCGCGGCTGCAGTTCCTGCATTGGCTGAGGGAGCCCGAGAAGCACTTCGACGAGAGCGCTTATCGGGTGCAGGGGCTGGGGTTCCACATCGGGGTATGCGTGGGGGACATCCAGACGCGGTCGGGGTTGTCACAGTCCGTGGTGTCCAGCTATTTGCAGACGTTGAGGGATGCCGGACTGCTGGAGTCCACCCGGATCGGCAAGTGGACGTATTACCGGCGGAACGAGCGGGCGATCGAGGAATTCGCGGCGCATGTGCGGGAGGAGCTTTGACCTCCGGGAGGTCTCATCCCTCGGGGCCTGCCCGGCGCACCCGCCTCCGCCCTGACCCGTAAGGCTCGGGGCCACCCCCTCCCCCGGGCGTCGCCGCACCCACTCATATCCAATATTCGAGGTACATAGATTCCTCGGCCGCCCCCGGCCGAGAGGAAGACGATCATGAGAAGAAGTTCGGCGGCCGTGTTGTCGCTCGCTCTCGGTGTGTTCGGGATCATCACGACGGAGATGGGCGTTGTCGGTGTGCTGCCGCAGGTCGCGGCGCGGTTGGAGGTGAGTGCGTCCACCGCGGGGCTGCTGGTCGGGGTCTTCGCGCTCGTGGTGGCGGTGTCGGGGCCGTTCATGACGCTCGTGGCGTCCGGCGTGGACCGGCGGGTCGTACTGGCGGGGGCCATGGGCGTCTTCGCCGTGTCGAACGCGGTGTACGCACTCACCACGCACTTCGAGGTGATGCTGGCCTTCCGTATCGTTCCGGCGCTGTTGCATCCGGTCTTCTTCTCGGTCGCGCTGGCCACTGCGGTGCGGCTCGGGGAAGGGGCGGGGGCGGCGGCGAACCGTGCGATCGCGCGGGTGTTCGCGGGGGTCACGGTGGGATTCGCGTTCGGGGTGCCGCTCACGTCGTATCTGGCGGACCATTTCTCGCTCGGGGCCGCCTTCTGGACGAGCGCGGGCGTCAATCTGCTCGGACTGTTCGGCATTCTGCGGTTTCTGCCGGCGATGCCGGTGGGCGAGCGGCTTTCGTACGGCAGTCAGGTGAGGGTGCTGCGCAGCGGCCGGACGTGGCTGACGATTCTGTCGGTCGTCCTGGTGTTCGCGGCGCTGTTCTCCGTCTACGGGTACTTCGCCGAATATCTCGGCAGCGTCACCGGTATGAGCGGGTCCCTGATCAGTGTGATGCTGCTGGTGTTCGGCGTGGTGATGATCTTCGGGAATTTCGCGTTCGCGGCACTGCTGCGAGCCGGCGCGGTCCGGACGGTGCTCGCCTTCCCCGTTCTCTGCCTGCTCGTGTACGTGGCGGTCCACGCGCTCGGTGCGCGCGTCGCACCCATGGTCGCGATCGTGCCGCTCTGGGCGGCGGTGCACTCCGGCGGATTGATCGTGTGTCAGCACTGGCTGGGGCGTGACACCCAGGACGCGCCCGAATTCGGCAACAGCCTGTTCGTCTCGTTCTCCAATCTGGGCATCACGGTGGGTACGACCGTCGGCGGGCGGGCGTTGTCCCGGTTCGACGCCCCTGCCTTGCCCTGGGTCGGGGCGGGGTTCGCATGCGCCGCGCTGGTGGTCGTGGTGCTGCGCCTGGTGTGGGAGAGGCGTGGCGGTACGAAGCGGGTGACGGCCGGGTCCGTACCGGAGGCGGTGGGCGGGTAGGGGTGCGCGCCACACGGGAGGTCCCCGCCCTCGTACGCCGTTCGCCCTCCCCTCCCCCGGGTGGTGCGGGCCGGGCGAGGGGAGGGCGGAGACGGGTGGTTCAGGTGGTGTGTTGGAGGCGGAGGAGCGATGCCGCCAGCTGGTCGACCTCCTCGGGGGTGTTGTAGAGCGCGAGGGAGGCGCGGGCGGCGCTCTGCACTCCGTAGTGGGCGAGAGCGGGCTGGGCGCAGTGGTGTCCGGCGCGGACGGCGATGCCGTCGCGGTCCAGCCAGTCGGCGATCTCCGCCGGGTCGTGGCCCGCGAGGGTGAAGGTCAGGACGCCGATCCGTTCCGGGGCCGAGCCCAGCAGGTCGAGGCCCGGCACGGTGGCGAGAACCTGCTGCGCGTGGGCCATCAGCCCGGTCTCGTACGCGGCGATGGCGTCCCGGTCGAAGGAGGTCAGCCAGTCCAGCGCGGCCAGCAGGCCGACCACGCCGGAGATGTGGCCGGTGCCGGCCTCCAGACGGTGGGGGGCGGGGGCGAAGGTGGAGCCGTCGAAACCGACCGACTCGATCATGTTGCCGCCGCCCTGCCACGGCGCCATGCCCTGAAGGATCTCCGGTTTCGCGTAGAGGGCGCCGATGCCCGTCGGGGCGAACAGCTTGTGCCCCGAGAACACATAGAAGTCGGCGTCCAGTTCCCGTACGTCGACGGGGAAGTGGGCGACCGCCTGCGCCCCGTCGACCAGCACCTTGGCCCCGTACCGGTGCGCGAGCGCCGTCATCTCCCGTACCGGGGGGACGGTGCCGAGCACATTCGACGCGTGACTGAGCGCCACGAGCCGGGTCCGCATGGACAGCAGGTCGTCGTAGGCGCCGAGGTCGATCTGTCCGTCCGGCAGGAGGGGGACGGGGACCACCCGGGCCCGGGTCTCCTTGGCGAGCATCTGCCAGGGGACGATGTTGGAGTGGTGCTCCAGCACCGGTACCAGGATGTCGTCCCCGGGGCCGAGGTTGGCCCGTCCCCAGGTCTGGGCGACGAGGTTGACGGCCTCGGTGGTGCCCCGGACGAAGACGATGTCCTCCGGGGACCCCGCGCCCAGGAACCGGGCGACCGCGTCCCGGCCCGCCTCGTACGACTCGGTGGCCTCACGCGCCATGGTGTGCGCGCCACGGTGGATGTTGGAGTTCCCCGCGCCGTAGAAGCCGGCCACCGCCTCGATGACCTGGCGCGGTTTCTGCGTGGTGGCGCCGTTGTCCAGCCAGACCAGCGGACGCCCGTTCACCGTCCGGTGCAGGATCGGGACGTCGCGCCGCGCCATCTCGGGAGAGAAGGCCGCGTTCTGCGCCGTACGGCCGGAGGAGGCCGTCGGGGCGCCTGGGGTGGCGGAGGCTCCGGGGAAGCCCGGCATCGACGGGGCCGAGGGGAGGCCCGGGACCGAGGAGGGGCCGGGGGCGGAGGACATCCCCGGGACCGCTGCCGTGCCCGTTGTTCCGGGCACGGCCGCTGGGCCCGGTACCGAGGATGCCGGTGGGGCGGCGGGCATGCCCGGTGCTTCCGGGACGCCGGGGATACCCGGGACCGATGCTGCCCCCGGGACCTCTGCGGCACCCGGTACCCCCGAGACACCCGGGACACCCATCCCGGCGGTCGCTCCCGAAACGCCCGGCACCCCGAGCACCCCCGGAACCCCGTACGCCCCAGCACCCCCCGGCATGCCAGGCACACCCGTCCCGCTCAGGCCCCCCGGCATCCCCTCGGTCGCCGCTTTGCCGGGGGTGCCCGAGGTCAGGCCGGGGACACCGAACGGGTCGGGGCCCGTCGCGGCCGGGCCCCGGGTGAGGTCAGGAGTAGTCATGGAAGTTGGACACCTCGACGTTCTGGAGCACCGCGACGGCGTCCTCGACCAGGACCGCGGCGTTGAAGTACGCGGTCATCAGGTACGAGGTGATGCCCTTCTGGTCGACACCCATGTTGCGCATCGACAGGCCGGGTTCGATCTCGTCGGCGACGGCGCTGGGGCGCAGGCCCACCACGCCCTGCTCGGCCTCGCCGACGCGCATCAGCAGGATCTCGGTGGTGCCGGTGCCCGCGTGGCCGGAGAAGCCCACCTTGTCGGACGGGAGCAGGGGGACCCCACGCCAGGTCAGCAGTGGGCTGCCGAACCGGGTGTCGATCACCGGGGGCACGCCCCGCCGGGTACATTCCCGGGCGAACGCCGCGATGGCCTTGGGGTGGGCGATGAAGAAGCCGGGCTGCTTCCAGACGCGGCTGAGCAGCTCGTCCATGTCGTCGGGGGTCGGCGAGCCGGTGCGCGTCTGCACCCGCTGGCCGGGGGCCACGTTGTGGAAGAGGCCGTGCTCGGGGTGGTTGAGGAGGACGGCCTCCTGGCGCTCGCGCAGGGCGTGGGCGGTGAGGTTGGCCTGGGCGCGGACCTGGTCGACGGGGCCGTTGTAGAGGTCGGAGACGCGGGTGTGCACGCGCAGCACGGTCTGCGCGAGGTTCATGTGGTACTCGCGGGGCGTGTCCTCGTAGTCGACGTAGGTGGCGGGCAGTTCGGGCTCGCCGATGTGCCCGGAGCGGAGGTCGACGGGGACCTCGCCACCGGTGAAGGCGCCACCGCCGTTGAGGTAGGCGTCCAGCGCGCCGCGTACGGTGGCGTCGCGGTCGCACAGCCCGGCGAGCACCCCGCGCTCGACGCACAGCGCCACACCCGGGGTGAGGGCCTTGACCCGGTAGGGGGCGGGCTCGGAGCGGGTCCAGGCGTCGAGGTCGAAGAACTGGCCGTCGCCGATGACGTCGAGGACGGCGTCCTCCCCGTAGCGGCCGCTGACGCGCTTCTCGGCGCGGCCCTGGGCGATCACCCAGAGCTTGTCGGCGGGGTCGCCCTCCTGGGCGAGGAGTTGGCCGGCCTCGAAGGTGACCTCGGTGAAGGCGCCCGCGAGTTCGGCGAGGAGCGCGTCGTCAGCCTCCCGCAGATACGGGAGTTCGCGCAGGTCACCGGCGATGACGCGGGGGGAGCCCTGGTCGAAGTGGACACTGATGCGGTCGTCGCCCAGGACGTAGCTGCGACGGCGGTTGACGCGGAAGACTCCTGATTCGACGTCCACCCAGGGCAGCGCGCGCAGCAGATAGCGCGGCGTGATGCCGAGCATCTGGGGGCTGGTCTTGGTGGTGGTGGCAAGCTGCCGTGCCGCATCCGGGCCGAGGGTCAGGCGATCGTTCACGGGAACTCCTCGTAGAAGGGCATGCCGGACCGCCTCGCGGCCCTACGGCATGCGGGAACGAGAAGCGATGCTGTTGCCGCGCCTCTTCGGGGGCAAACGCCGGTTGACGCCGGTGCGGCCGGAATCGCCCGCTTCCCCGGAACGCCGACATCGGACACATGAACGACCAGCCCACGCCATACGCCCCCCACCACCCGCAAAGATAATCAGACCCTCCCACTCCGGCACCGCGCCCGAGCCCCGTCCACCTCCCACAACCGACCTGATTTGCCCTCTTGCGACGGCTTTTTGAATCCCAAAGGGGGGCTTATGAGGGGCCATCCGGAAAGCCGGGAGAGGGCGCATTCCGCAACTCCCGAAGTCCCGCTGGACGTTCAGCCCTCCCCCGCCGACTCGCCGGTCGTCTCCCCCCTGCGGACCGCCCCGGGCGCCGGCTCCCCCCTCCGCACCGCGCCGGGCGCGCGGACGAGCGGGCGTGGCGGGTGGTGTTCGGAGGAGCTGAGTTGCCAGGGGACGCTGGTGACCATGACACCGGGGGTGAACAGGAGGCGGCTCTTGAGCCAGAAGGCGGACTGGTTGTGGAGCAGGTTCTCCCACCAGCGGCCGACGACGTATTCCGGGATGTAGACGCTGATCACGTCGCGGGGGCTGGAGCGGCCGATGGAGCGTACGTACTCCACGACCGGGCGGGTGATCTCGCGGTAGGGGGAGGCGAGGATCTTGAGGGGGGTGTCGAAACCGGCCGCGTCCCAGGCGGTTCTGAGGGCGTCGGACTCCTCGCGGTCGACGGCGACGGTGACGGCTTCGAGGACGTGGGGGCGGGTGGCGCGGGCGTAGGCCAGGGCCCGCAGCGTCGGTTTGTGGATCTTGGAGATCAGGACGACGGCATGGACGCGGGAGGGCAGGACGACCTCCGCGCGCGGGTCGGCGACGGCGAGTTCGGCGGCGGTCTCGTCGTAGTGGCGGCGGATGGCGCGCATGGTCACCCACAGGCAGACGCCCGCGATCACCGCCAGATAGGCGCCCTGGGTGAACTTGGTGATCAGCACGATCACCAGCACCAGCCCGGTGACGACGGCGCCCAGCGCGTTGATGGCGCGGGCGGTTCGGCGGCGGGCGGTCAGGGCGGGGTTCGGTTCGGTGCGCAGGGCGCGGTTCCAGTGCCGGACCATGCCGGTCTGGGAGAGCGTGAAGGAGGTGAACACCCCGAGGATGTAGAGGTGGATGAGGCTGGTGACGGAGGCGTGGAAGGCCCACAGCAGGGCCGCGGCGACGACGGCGAGGGCGAGGATGCCGTTGGAGAACGCCAACCTGTCGCCGCGGGTGTGGAGTTGACGGGGCAAATAGCTGTTCGCGGCCAGGATGGAGGCCAGCAGCGGGAACCCGTTGAACGCGGTGTTCGCGGCCAGGACCAGCACCATGGCGGTGACGGTCTGGATGAAGAAGAAGCCGACGCTCTGGGGCCCGCCGAAGATCGCGGCGGCGAGCTGGGCGATGACGGTGCGCTGCGGGACGGTGGCGCAGTCGCCGGGGAAATGTGTGAGACGGCAGGTGTCGTCGGCGATGTGGATGCCTGAGATCAGGGCGAGGGACGTGATGCCGGAGAAGAGGAGGATGGCGATCAGGCCCATGGCGCCCAGTGTGGTGGCGGCGTTCTTCGCCTTCGGCTTGCGGAACGCGGGGACCCCGTTGGAGATCGCCTCGACACCCGTCAGCGCCGTACAGCCGCTGGAGAACGCCCGCAACCCCAGCATCAGGAGCGCCGGTCCGGCCAGTCCGCTCCCGCCGGGCGCCGGGGTGACGCCGTACGCGGCGGACTCGGCGACCGGGGCGTCACCGGCCAGCCAGCGGACCAGCCCGGTGGCGCACAGGACGAGCAGTCCGCCGATGAACAGATAGGTGGGGGCGGCGAACGCCCGGCCCGATTCGCGGACCCCGCGCAGGTTCACCGTCGCCAGCAGCGCGACGAAGACCAGGGCCATCGCCGTCCGGTACGCGTTGAGCTGCGGAAACGCGGAGATGATGTTGTCGACGCCGGAGGCGACGGAGACCGCGACGGTCATCACGTAGTCGACGAGCAGGGACGCGGCGACCACCAGCCCGGTGGCGGGCCCGAGGTTGGTGGTGACCACCTCGTAGGAGCCGCCGCCCGAGGGATAGGCGTGGACGACCTGCCGGTAGGAGAGCACCACGACGGCGAGCAGGACGACCACGGCGAGGCCCGCCCAGGTGGCGAGGTGGAGGTAGGCGAGGCCGCCGAGGGTGAGGACCAGGAGGATCTCCTGGGTGGCATAGGCCACCGACGACAACGGGTCCGAGGCGAAGATCGGCAGGGCCAGGCGCTTGGGCAGCAGGGTCTCCTGGAGCCCCTCGCTCGGGAGGGCCCGGCCGATCAGCATCCGTTTGAGCGCGTCCACGATTCTCGCCACGCGGGCGAGCGTAGGCGCGCGTCAGGGCCCGCACGCGCTTTGGCGTGACGACCGGACGGCACGTACTCCGCCCGGCTGAACGGCGAGGGGGCGTCAGGGCTCCGGGGTGAGGGTGTCCGGGTCGGTGGCGTCGACGAGCGCGGTGACCGCGGGGTGCCAGGGACGGGAGAGGGGGCCGCTGAGGACGAGGCGGCGGTGGACCTCGGGACGCAGCGGGACCAGGACGAGGCCACTGGGGAGCATGGCGCGGGTGAGACCGGGGACGATGGTGACCCCGATGCCCGCGTGAACCATGGCGACGACGGTCGCCAGATCACGGATGCGGTGCACGGGCGCCAGCCGCATCCCGGCACCCCGGTAGATCTCCCGGATACGGACCTCGCAGCCGCCCAGGCAGAGCAGGAACGGGTCGTCGTCGAGATCACGGAGGTCGAGGGCGGCCTCCTGGGCGAGCGGATGGTCGCCGCGCAGCAGGGCGTGGTAGCCGTCGCGGACGAGCAGCCGGGCCGGACCCGGCGGCCGGTCGGGGTCCACGAGGACGGCCGCGTCGACCGTGCCGGCCTCCAGCCACGCGGGCATCTCCGCGTCGTCGCCCTCGAAGAGGCGGACGCGGACCCGCGGATGCGCGGCGGACCAGGTGCGGAGCAGGGACGGCAGGAGCGCCTGGCAGACGGTGCGGGGCGCGGCGAGCCGGACCGTCCCGGCGGGGACGCGGGTGTGCCGGGCGGCGAGGGCGGTGACGGTGTCGGTGGCGGCCACGGCGGCACGGGCGTGCGGCAGGATCTGCTCCCCCAGCGCGGTGGGGCGCACCGGGGGCTCGCGGTGGACGAGACGCGCGTCCAGCACGCGTTCCAGGGCGGCGAGGGCGTGGGAGACCGCCGACTGGCTGACGCCGAGTTCGTCGGCGGCCGAGCCGAACCCCCCGGTGTCCGCGACGGCCAGCAGGGCGCGCAACTGGGCGAGGTTCGGCGAGGCGGACGGCATGAGCAACCCTCATGAGGCGGGCACGGGTGACTTGTTGGACTCATGGTGCACGGCCCGGCACGGTGCTGTCCACGGGCCGCTCCGGCCCGCCCCGGCGCCGTGGCGGCCGGGTCGTACCGAGGAGGTCCGGGTGGGTGTGCAGGCCGGCGCGGTGTCCGCGCGGTGGGTGCCGTCGTTCGTCGCGCTGTCGGCGATCTGGGGGGCGAGCTTCGCGCTGATCAAGGTCGCGGTGGACGCGGGGACGCCGCCCGCGTGGGTCGCGCTGTGGCGGTGCGCGCTGGGGGCGCTGACGTTGTGGGGCCTCGTGGCGGCCGGACGGCAGCGGGTGCCGGTGACCGCCCGGGTGTGGGGGCACGCGGCGGTGGCCGCGGTGCTGCTGAACGCCGTACCGTTCGTCCTGTTCCCGTTCGGCGAGCAGCACATCAGCTCGGTGCAGGCCGGGGTGTGGAACGCGACGACGCCACTGTTCACCCTGGTGTGCGCGTTGCTGGTGACGCGCGGCGAGCGTCCCGGGCCGCGCCGGATCGCAGGACTGCTCGTCGGGTTCTGCGGTGTGCTGACCGTCCTCGGCGTCTGGCGCTCCCCGGGCTCGGGGGCGCTCGCGGGCAGCGTGGCGTGTCTGGGGGCGGCGGCCTACTACGGCGCCGGGTACACCTATGTGCGGCGGTTCCTGACGGGCCTTCCGTACGCGCTGCCGGTGCTGGCGGCGACCCAGCTGACCTGCGCCACCGTGGAGCTGCTGCCGGCCGCCGCGCTGACGGGCGGCGCGCCGCGCTGGCCCGGCACCGGGGCGGCCGCGGCCCTGCTGGTCCTGGGCGCGGCGGGCACGGGCGTCGCCCATCTCCTCAATCTGCGTCTGGTGCGTACGGCGGGGCCGACCATCGCGTCCACCGTCACCTATGTCATGCCGCTGTGGTCCACGGCCCTGGGGGCGCTGCTGCTGGCGGAGCCGGTCGGCTGGAACACCGCGGTGGGCGGCCTGCTGGTGATCACCGCGGTCGTCCTGACCCGCACCCCGCCCGGGGCGGACCGGCGCGGCGCCGCACCGTCTCCCCCGCGCGGGACACCGGAGGGCCGGGTACGGGCGGACCACGTCAACTGACCTTCCCGCCACCGACGATGGGGCGCCCCGCCCTACAATCGCACGGCCGGCGCACCACCGCGCCGGCCGGCCGACGGGGGGTATCGGGACATGGATCCGCAGTTGACGCAGCTCGCGCAGACGGCGGGGACGACGCTGGTCACGCTGATGGCCACGGACGCCTGGAACACGGCGCGGGACGGGGTGCTGGCGCTGTGGGAACGTTTCGTCCCGGCGCGCGCCGACGAGATCGAGGGCGCGCTGGACGACACCCGCGACGAGGTCGTGCTCGCCCGTGACGAGGACGACCAGGAGGCCCGCGAGGCGCTGGCCGGCGAGTGGTACGGGCGGCTGCGCCGCCTCCTGGCCGCCGAACCGGACGCGGCGGCGGAACTCACCCGCGTCCTGGAGGAGGCGCGGGGCCGGCTGCCCGCGGCCGAGCGGTCCGTGATCGGCTCCGTCCACTTCACCGCGCACGCCACCGGCAACGCCCGGGTCTACCAGGCGGGCCGGGACCAGCACATCACGGAGCGGTGAGCACGGGGCCCGCCGGGGATCACGCCCGGCGGGCCCCACGCGTCACTGTGGGCGCGTGGCCTTCAGGGAGTACATGAGGGGGACGCGGGGGCGGTCGGCGGGAAGGCGGAAGTAGCCGTCGTCCCCGCGGCGCAGCTCGCTGAAGCGCTGGAAAAGGCTCATGTCGTGCTCGTGCAGGAACTCGACGCGCAGCCCGGCGGCCGCGATGGCGCTGACGACCTCGCCGAGCGGGTGCTGCCATTCGACGCTGCGGTTGTTGACCGTCGGCGCGTCCAGGTCCGCGTACGTTCCGGGGATCTCCTCCACCCAGGGGTCGCGGCGGAAGTAGTCCTGGACGACGCGGGAGCCCGATGTTTCGTCCAGGACGTCGCTCAGCGGGTGGAACTCGGCGAGGTAGAGGAAGCCGCCGGGGGCCACCAGGGAGGCCGCGGTCTCGGCCCAGCGCCGTACGTCCGGGAGCCAGACCAGGGCGCCGAGGCCGGTGTAGACGATGTCGTACGACGGGTCGGGGACGGCCTCGGCGGCGTCGTACACATCGGCGGTGACGAAGGAGGCGCGGTCGGGGCCGTAGCCGAGTTCGGCGGCGGTCTCGCGGGCCAGCTCGACGGCCGGTTCGGAGAAGTCCAGGCCGACGACGCGGGCGGCGCCGCGGTGGGCCCAGGAGAGGGTGTCCTGGCCGAAGTGGCACTGGAGATGGAGCAGGGTGCGGCCGGTGACGTCGCCGACCTCCGCGGCCTCGAAGTCCCGGATCACGTCCCTGCTGCGGCAGAAACCCTCGTGGTCGTAGAAATCGCTCGCCCTGTGGAAAGGCACGCGCTCGTCCCACAGCGCGCGGTTGGTCTCGCGCCAGTTCTCGGGGGCCTTGTCTCGCATGGGGAGAAGTTATCCACAGGCTTTCCGGCCCGCCAACGGATTTTCGGGCGCGGGCGCAGAATGGGGTCCATGACTGACGAGACCAGGGGCGACGAGCGCGCCACCGATCCGACCGAACCGCAGGCTCCCGCCGGTCCGCCCGCCGCGGAGGGGCCCGCGGGCCACACGACGGACGCCGCCGGCGCGGGCGTCCCGGACTGGGAGAAGCGGTTCCGCGCGCCGCGGGTCGGTCTGCCCGACTGGGCCGAGGACGCCCCGGACCGCTCGCTGTTCGTCTCCAACGCGACGGGCACCTTCGAGCTGTACGCATGGGACCGCGCGACGGGCGCGCAGCGCCAGGCCACCGACCGCCCGCACGGCACGACGGACGGCACGCTGTCGCCCGACGGCGCGTGGATCTGGTGGTTCTCGGACACCGACGGCGACGAGTTCGGCGTCTGGATGCGCCAGCCGTTCGGCGGCGGCCCCGACGAACCGGCGGCCCCGGGGCTCGCCCCCTCCTACCCGGCGGGCCTGGCGATCGGCCGGGACGGCACCGCGGTCATCGGACGCTCCACGGACGAGGAGGGCTCGACGGTGCACGTCGTACGGCCCGGGGAGCCGGCGGCGCAGATCTACCGGCACCACGAGTCGGCGGGGGTCGGCGGCCTCGCGCACGACGGTTCCCTCATCGCGATCGAGCACACCGAGCACGGCGACGCGATGCACTCCGCGATCCGCGTCGTCCGCCCGGACGGCTCGACGGTCGCGGAGCTGGACGACACCAAGGGCGGCACCGAGGAACTGGGCCTCTCCGTCATGGGGTTCGCGCCGGTCGACGGGGACTCCCGGCTGCTGGTCGGGCATCAGCGGCGGGGCCGCTGGGAGCCCATGATCTGGGACCCGCTGACGGGCACGGAGACGGCGCTGGAGATCGATCTGCCCGGTGACGTCGGCGCGGACTGGTACCCGGACGGCTCGGCCCTGCTGATCGACCACGAGTACCAGGCCCGCAGCGAGCTGTGGCGCTACGACCTCGCCGCCCGGGACGGCGCGGCGCTGACCCGGGTGGAGACCCCGGCCGGCACGGTGTCGGGCGCCACGGCCCGGCCGGACGGGACCGTGGAGTTCCTGTGGTCCTCGGCGGCGCAGCCGCCGGAGGTCCGCTCGACGAGCGGCGCGGTCGTCCTGGACCCGCCGGGGGCGAAGGCACCCGGTTCGGTGCCGGTGACGGACGTCTGGGTGGACGGCCCCGGTGGCCGCGTCCACGCCCTGGTGCAGCGTCCGGCGGGCGAGGGCCCCTTCCCGACGGTGTTCGACATCCACGGCGGCCCGACCTGGCACGACAGCGACGCGTTCGCCTCGTCCCCCGCGGCGTGGGTGGACCACGGTTTCGCGGTGGTGCGGGTCAACTACCGCGGCTCGACGGGATACGGCCGCGCCTGGACGGACGCGCTCAAGCACCGTGTCGGGCTGATCGAGCTGGAGGACATCGCCGCGGTCCGCGAGTGGGCGGTCGCGTCCGGCCTCTCCGACCCGGAACGGCTGGTGCTGGCCGGCGGCTCCTGGGGCGGCTATCTGACGCTGCTGGGGCTGGGCACGCAGCCGGAGGCATGGGCCCTGGGCCTGGCCGCCGTGCCCGTCGCGGACTACGTCACGGCGTACCACGACGAGATGGAGGCCCTCAAGGCGATGGACCGGACGCTGCTGGGCGGCACCCCGGAGGAGGTGCCCGAGCGCTTCGAGGCGTCGTCGCCGCTGACGTATGTGGACGCGGTCCGGGCGCCGGTCTACATCTCGGCGGGGGTGAACGACCCGCGCTGCCCGATCCGCCAGGTGGAGAACTACGTCGAGCGGCTGGAGCGCCGCGGCCATCCGCACGAGGTCTACCGCTACGACGCCGGGCACGGCTCCCTGGTGGTGGAGGAGCGCATCAAGCAGGTGCGCCTGGAGCTCGACTTCGCCCAGCGGTACCTGCCGAAGACCGGGGACTGACCGGAGGCGGTACGCCCGGGGAGGGGCCCGGCGGCGGTGCCTCCCCGGGCCCGCCGCCGGGCCACCGTACGGCTTGCCGCGGCCGCGTCAACGCGACACCGGATGCTCGGCCTGCCGTCGTCGTCACACCGGCTCCCCGGCCACCACACCGTCCGCCACACCGGCGTTGGCCCCGGCCGCCACGCCACGGCGCGGCCCCCACCGCACCGCCGCGCGCTCCCGGCCGTCACACCCCCGCGCGTTCCCCCGCCGTCTCGCCCTCGGCGTCCTCCGTCACGATGCCCAGCGCGGCGTCCTTCGCCGCCTCGCTCTCGCGGCGGAAGAGACGGAACCACATGAAGACGACGAATCCGGCGAAAACAAACCATTCGCCCGTGTAGCCGAGGTTCTGGAACGCCTTGAGGTCCAGCCCGCCGCCCTCGGGCACGGTCGGCGGGACGGGGCGCAGCGGGGACGGGGCGTCGATGAGTGTGATCCACGCGTCGTGGACCGGGTACGGCACGATGTTGACCAGCGACGCGGCGCTGATCACGCCGAGCTGCCCGCGCGGCAGCCCGCCCTCGGCGTGGACCCCGGGGCTGCCCTGGTTCTCGGACGCCTGGAGCACACCGGTCACCGTCACCTCGCCCTTCGGCGGCGCCGGGACCCGGTCGGTGTCGGCCCGCCGGTCCGCGTCACCGGGCAGCCAGCCGCGGACGACGGGAAGGGCCTTGCCGTCGTCCGTCCGCAGCATGCTCAGCACGTAGAAACCCTCGGTACCGCCCTGCTTGCGGTCCAGGGTACGGCCGGGCACGAGCAGCTGGTGCCCGGTGTCGTAGGTGCCGCGCGCGACGGCCCGGCGGCCCGAGGTGGCCCGGTCGACGGGCAGCAGCCGGGCCAGCGGCGCGGCGGCCGCCTTGACGGCCTCGTCCGAGCGGGTCTCCTGCTCCTGGTGCGTGGCGACGCGGTCCTCGAAGCGGCTCAGCTGCCAGCTGCCCATGAGGACGCAGAAGGGGATCGCCAGAAGGGCGAAGACATTGATTCCCCACCACCGCGGGGACAGCAGGAACCGGTACACACCCCCACGGTACGGGGCCCGCACGGCGGGCGGGCACCGCCCCCTCCGCCGGGCGCCCCGGCCGCTACGGGGCGGGCAGTGCCCCCGTGTGGTAGACGGTGCCGGCGCAGGCGTCGTCGATGGTGGCGCTCGCGGCGGCCGGTTCCCCGGCGTCGGGGGTGTGGCTGAGCTGGACGCCGCCGGGCGCCGCCCCGTTGCCGCCCTCGCCGTCGCCGCCACCGGCCTGTCCCCCGCCGCCCGCTTCGTCGCCGCCGCCCTCCGAGGACGAGGACGACGACCCGGAGGTCGACGAGGAGGAGCCCTGCGGCGCCCCGGGCGCCTTGGGAGGCGCCGGAGTGGGCGACGGTGCCGCGCTGGCGCATCCGGTGGGCCCGCCGCCGCTCTGCGGGATCCAGGCGAACTGGACCTCGTACGCCTGCCCCGGCCGCAGGACGAGCTGCCCGGGAGCGGTGGCGGGGTCCGGGAGCCCGGTGGCGGCGTCGCCGGAGGTGTGGTCGACGACATGGACGCGGTCGGCGTCGGTGGAGCCCTGTGCGGTGAGGCCGACGCTGCCGCCGCTCTCCACCGAGCAGGTCGTGGCGGACGTGTTGACGACGCGGAACGCCCCGTAGACGCGACCCGAGGAGTCGGGCCTGCCGACCGTGCCGGCGCCCTTGCCGAGCTGGTCGCGTGCGCAGGCCGGCGAGGTGACGTCCATCGTCTCGGCGGTGTCGGGGACGCCGGGGCCCGCCGGCCGGC
>NZ_JCANQV010000112.1:0-18212 GCF_059553635.1 Candidatus Streptomyces philanthi | reverse complement strand
CGGGCCCGCCGCGTACCGCCGGAGCGGGCGGCACGCTCGCCGCTGACGCGAGGGGCGCTGACGTGGCGGGTGCTGGCGCGAGGGGCGCTGACGTGGCGTCCGCCGCCCCAGGGGGTGTTGACGCGACGGGCACCGACACAGGGGGCGCCGCCCCGGGGAACGCCGTCCCACCGTTCCCCGCCGGCACACCGGACGCCCTGGTCACCACCGGGGGCACCGAGTCCAACCTCCTCGCCGTCCTCCTGGCGCGCGAGGCCGCCCGCGGCGGCGCGCACCGTTCCGGGGAGCGTCCGGGAGGCGCGGGGCCCGATCCCGCCGCGCCGCTCCGCATCGTCTGCGGTGCCAACGCACACCACAGCATCCACCGCGCCGCCTGGCTCCTCGGCCTTCCCGAACCCCTCACCGTCCCCACACCCGACGGCGTCCTCACCCCCGACGCGGTCCACTCCGCCCTCACCGGACTCACCGGCCCGGTCCTGCTCGTCGCCACCGCGGGCACCACCGACTCCGGTGCCCTCGACCCGCTCCCGGAACTCGCCGACCTCGCCGAACGGCACGGGGCACGTCTCCACGTCGACGCCGCCTACGGCGGTTCCCTCCTCTTCAGCGCCACCCACCGCTCCTTGCTGCGTGGCCTGGAACGTGCCCACACCGTCACGCTCGACCTGCACAAACTCGGCTGGCAGCCGGTCGCCGCCGGCCTCCTCGCCGTCCCGGACGCCACCGCCCTGGCGGCGCTCGACCACCGCGCCGACTACCTCAACGCGCACGACGACACCGAAGCCGGCCTCCCCGACCTCCTCGGCCGCTCCGTCCGCACCACCCGCCGCCCCGACATCCTCAAGATCGCCGTCACCCTCAAGGCCCTCGGCCGCAACGGCCTCGGCGAACTCGTCGACCGCACCCTCACCGCCGCCCGCACGCTCGCCGACCTCATCGAGGCCCACCCCCGCTACGAGCTCCACTCCCGGCCCGCGCTGACCACGGTTCTCTTCCGCCCCACCGGCGCCGACGACGCCACCGTCGCCGCCCTCCGCCGCGGCCTCCTCGCCGAGGGGCACGCGGTCCTCGGCCGCGCCACCACCCCCACCGGCCTCTGGCTCAAGGCCACGCTCCTCAACCCCCACACCCAGCCCGGCGACCTCGCCGCCCTTCTCAAACTCGTGGAAGGCCACACTCCCCGATGACCACCCCCGCCCCCCACCCCGCGTCCGCCTCCGGTACCCCCGCGGAAACCCCCGCCGCCCCCGGTTCCCAGGGCTCCGGCCCCGCCGCCCCCACCACCCCGACCACGCGCGCCGTCGCGCCCACCGACCGCCACGGCACCGCGGACCCCACCCACCCCCTCGACCTCGTCGGCGTCGGCATCGGCCCCTTCAACCTCTCCCTCGCCGCCCTCGCCCACCCCCTGTGCGACCTCCGCACCGCCTTCTACGACCAGCGCCCCGCCTTCCACTGGCACCCCGGCCTGCTGATCGACGGCGCGACCCTCCAGGTTCCCTTCCTCGCGGACCTCGTCACCCTCGCCGACCCCACCAGTCCCTGGACGTTCCTCAACTACCTCAAGACCTGCGAGCGCCTCTTCCCCTTCTACTTCGCCGAGCGCTTCCACATCCACCGCGCCGAGTACGACGCCTACTGCCGCTGGGTCAGCGAGAACCTCCCCGGTCTCCACTTCCGTCACCAGGTCGAAGCCCTCCGCTGGAACGCCCGGCACGCGCTCTTCGAGGTCGACTTCACCCACCTCGGCCCCGACGGCGAGGCCGAGGCACTGGGCCGTACCTACGCCCGCAATGCCGTCCTCGGCGTCGGCACCGCCCCGCACGTCCCCGAGCCCCTGCGCCCCCTAGCCGAGGCCCCGGCCGTCCCCGTCATCCACTCCGCCGACTACCTCGACCACCGCGAACGCCTGCTCGCCGCCGAGCACATCACCGTCATCGGCGCGGGCCAGTCCGGCGCCGAGATCTTCCTGGACCTGCTCCGCGCCCGCCCCGTCGGCCACGAGCGCCTCCACTGGCTCGCCCGTACCGCGGCCTTCGCGCCCATGGAGTACAGCAAGCTCGGCCTGGAGCACTTCACCCCCGACTACACCCGCTACTTCCACGGCCTGGCCGAGGGGGTCCGCGATGATCTCCTCGACCGCCAGTGGCAGCTGCACAAGGCCGTCGACCACGACACCCTCGCCGCCATCCACGACGAGCTCTACCGCCGCACCCTGCACGGGGGGTGGCCGGACGCGACCCTCACCCCCGGCGTCGCCGTTCACGCGGCCGACCGCGTCGGCACCACACAGATCGAGCTGCACCTCGACCACGCCGAGCAGGGCACCCGCTCCCGCCTCACCACCCACGCCGTGGTCCTTGCCACCGGCTACCGCGAGCGCCGCCTCGACACCCTCCTCGGCGCGCTCGACCCCCATCTGCTTCGGGACAACGCCGGACGCCTTCGCATCGACGCCGAACACCGACTGGTCACCGGCCCCGCCCTCACCGGCTCCCTCTACGTCCAGAACGCGGAACGGCACACCCACGGCGTCGGTACCCCGGACCTCGGCCTCGCCGCCTGGCGCAGCGCCACGATCCTCAACTCCCTCACCGGCGCCAACCCTTACCCGCTTCCCTCCCGCACCGCCTTCACCACATTCGGCCTCCAGCAGCCCCCGGTGGGCCGCATTGGTACCGTCCCGCGTCAGGCGTCCCATCTCGTCCCGCGCCACTGACCGGCAACCGCCCGCCCACGACGACGGGCCCGCGGCGCAACGCCCCGCGCCGGGAAAGGCGCGGGGCGTCGCGCACCCGAAGCGGGCGGGGCTGTCCCCGGGGCCGCGCGGCGGCCCGAGCCCTCAGAACACAGGGGCCCCGTCCCGCGTCAACCGCCACTCCGCCGACGCGAATGCCGCCGGGTCGATCTTCCCGGTCTCCTGGACCCACCCGATGATCAGGTTCCGGATCTCCTCCGACGTCGACCAGACCTGCTGCGCGGCCGCCACATGCGGGAAATTACCGCCGCCGCTCGCCCGGTAATTGTTCACGGCCAGAACGAAGCGCGCCGAATCGTCCAGCGGCTTTCCCCCGAACATCAGACGCCCGATCCGGCTGCCCGCCGGCTTCGCGATATCGATGTCGTACGACACCCCGCTGACGGCGTCGTAGTTGTAGTCCGGAATTCCGTCGGCATTTGTCACCTTCGCCGGATCGACCGGCCCGCCGGACGGCGTTCGCACGTAATACCGCGCCGAGAACTCCAGATAGTCCCGCACCTGCCGGCCCGTCATCACCCGTGCCTCCAGGGTGTTGTCGAACGGATAGAGCGCGGCCATCGACCGGATCGTCACGTCCCCGGCCGGCACCGTCGCGGCGCGTGAGAAGCACGATGCCTGGGACAGCACCGGCAACTCCGCGTACGCCGTTCCCGCCAGCGCCTTCCGTACCACCTCGGCCTGCACATGGGCGATGAAGTCCAGGATCGGGGTGTCCTTCACCGGGGCCTCGGCGGCCGTCATCTCCGCCACCGACCGGCCGATCACCCGGTTCACATACGCCACGACCTTCTTCTGTTCATCCCGCAGCAGCCCGGTGATCCGCGCGTCCTCCTCCACCGTGTTCGCGTTGAGCACCCGCGCCCCGAGCGAGGTCACCTCCCAGCGGCCCCGCTGCCACTCCACCGCCACATCGAACAGGGTCAGCCGCTGCCCCCACTTCAGTGGCTCCGACAGCACCACCTCACGGCCCGTCTCCTTGTTCACCACGCGCCGCTCGGGAATCTCCACATGCGCGTGCCCCACGAGAATCGCGTCGATCCCCGGCACCCGCTCCGCGACCAGCGCCGCGGCGTTCTCCACGTACGGCACCTGGTCCCCGTACGACGAGGTGCCGCCCGCCCCCGAATGCGCGGCGACGATCACCACGTCCGCGCCCATCGAACGCAGTTTGGGCACCCACACCGCGGCCTGCTCGACCAGCCCGGGAAACGCCAGCTTGCCCTGGACGTGTGCCTTGTCCCAGATCGCGATCCCCGGATTCGTCAGCCCCAGCACCGCCACCCGTACGTCCCGCCCGTGCGGCGTCCGCAGCCGCTTGACCACATACGGCGGGAACGCCGGACGCAGCGACCGGGCGTCGACCGCGTTCGCCCCCAGCAGCGGGAAATCGCAGTCCTTCTCGAACTTCCGCAGCAGAGGAATACCGTAATTGAATTCATGATTGCCCAGCGCCGCCGCGTCATAGCCGATCGCGTTCATCGCCCGCGCCATCGGATGCACCGGACCCTCCGGCCCGGTGATGGGCTCCACCTTCGCATAGTAATAGGCCAGTTGTGTGCCCTGGATGGTGTCGCCCGCGTCGATCAGCAGCGTATTGTGACGGCCCTTCTCGCGCCGGACCCGGGACACCAGTGTGGAGATCTTCGCCAGTCCCACATCATTGTGGTCGGCGTCGTCGAATTCCGCGTCGGTGGCGTAGTCCCAGTTGAAGACGTTTCCGTGCAGATCCGTCGTTCCCATCACGGTGAACGCGTAGTGTGTGCGGCCGTGGGGGCCGTGCCCGCCGCGCGGCCGTGCCGCCGCCTCGCCCGCTCCCGCGAGTGCCATTCCCGCACCCGCCACCACGGAACTCCCCACGAACGCCCTACGGTCGAGCGACATTTCCACTCCTCACACGACGACGGCCCCATCGTGCCGCCCGCCGCGGCACTACGCGCGGAGATTCTGACGCAGTGCGCTCCGGTACGACAGTCCCTCAAGTGCGCCGCCGACCCCGGAAGCACCTTTCGGTCTGCTCATCGGAGCGCGGTCGCGCCCATTCCAGAAGTTGTCAACAGCCTTTCATTCAGCGGTCGTTGGGCAGTCACTTCCCCACACTTCCCTACCAGCAGGTAGGTCATAGGGTCGACGTATGCGCCGAGCGAAAATCGTTTGCACACTGGGCCCCGCCACGGACTCGTACGAGCAGATCAAGGCCCTCGTCGACGCCGGAATGGACGTCGCCCGCTTCAATCTCAGTCACGGCACCTATGCCGACCACGAGGCGCGCTACCGCCGTGTCCGCGCCGCCTCCGAGGAGACCGGCCGCAGTGTCGGAATCCTCGCCGACCTTCAAGGCCCGAAGATCCGGCTGGGCCGTTTCCGGGAAGGCCCCGTACTTCTCGAACGCGACGACACCTTCGTCATCACCGTGGAGCCGGACATCGAGGGCGACCGCCACCTCTGCGGGACCACCTACGACGGACTCGCCGCCGATGTCACACCGGGGGAGCGCATCCTCGTCGACGACGGCAAGGTGACGCTGGAGGTGACGGGTGTCGACGGGCCCCGCGTCCACACCAAGGTCGTCGAGGGCGGCATGGTCTCCGACCACAAGGGCCTCAACCTTCCCGGTGTCGCCGTCTCCGTCCCCGCCCTCTCCGGCAAGGACGAGGACGATCTCCGCTGGGCCCTGCGCACCGGCGCCGACGTCATCGCGCTCTCCTTCGTCCGCAGCGGCCGCGACATCGACGACGTCCACCGCATCATGCGGGAGGAGGGCCGCTTCCTCCCCGTGATCGCCAAGGTGGAGAAGCCCCAGGCCGTCGAGAGGATCGAGGAGATCGTCGCGGCCTTCGACGGCATCATGGTCGCCCGCGGTGACCTCGGTGTCGAAATGCCGCTGGAAGCCGTCCCGATCGTTCAGAAGCGGGCCGTCAAACTGGCCAGGCGCAATGCCAAACCGGTCATCGTCGCCACACAGATGCTCGACTCGATGATCGACAATTCCCGTCCGACCCGGGCCGAGGCGTCCGACGTCGCCAACGCCGTGATCGACGGCACCGACGCCGTGATGCTCTCCGGCGAGACGAGCGTCGGAAAGTATCCCTCCGAGACGGTCAGGACGATGAGCCGGATCGTCGAGGCCGCCGAGGAGGACATCCTCGCCAAGGGCCTCCCGCCGCTCACCGAACGCAGCAAGCCCCGCACCCAGGGCGGCGCCGTCGCCCGCGCGGCCGCCGAGATGGGTGACTTCCTCGGTGCCGCGTACCTCGTCGCCTTCACCCAGTCCGGCGACACCGTCCGCCGCCTCTCCCGCTACCGCTCGCCCATCCCCCTTCTCGCCTTCACCCCCGACCCCGCCACCCGCTCCCAGCTCAACCTCACCTGGGGAGTGGAGACCTTCCTCGGTCCGACCGTCGACTCGACCGACGAGATGGTGGCCCAGGTCGACGAGCAGCTGCTGAGGCTCGGCCGCTGCCGCAAGGGGGATGTCGTGATCATCACGGCCGGCTCCCCGCCCGGGGTCCCCGGCTCCACCAACCTCGTCCGCGTCCACCACATCGGCGAGGACGGCACCCCGGTCCCCGCGAAATAGCCCCGTCCGCCGGTGCGTTGGCGCGAGGTCCTGACGGTCGTCCCTGTCGGTGCTCCGGCCCGGCGTGGTGGCCCGCCGAACGCCGTGACCGCCCGGTGAGGGGAATCCCGGGGAATCGCCCGGACAAGCGGAAGCGCTTTCGTCGACCGCGGGGAATTCGGGCAGTGCCTTTCCGGCGGAACCGGCCGCAGGCCCCGGAAATGCCGTGCCGTACGACGGCCGGTGATTTCGTGATCAGAAGTGCCGGGTGCGGGATTCGAACCCGCAAGCCCTTTCGGGCAGATGTGTTTGAGACATCCGTGTATGCCATTCCACCAACCCGGCCGGTGGCTCAAGACACCATACCGTGTACGCCATGGCGACCGCCTCTAGGTAGGCTGCAATGGCACCACCTGCCTGGAACGAGGAGTCCTGTGAGCGCCGCCGACCCCGAGCAGCCCGCCCCCGAAGGCGACCAGTCGCACGTCCCGCCGATCACCACGCGTGTGGTGATCGCCGAGGACGAGGCACTCATCCGCCTCGATCTCAAGGAGATGCTGGAGGAGGAGGGCTACACCGTCGTCGGTGAGGCCGGGGACGGGCAGACGGCTGTGGAGCTGGCCCGGGAGCACCGCCCCGACCTGGTGATCCTCGATGTGAAGATGCCCGTACTGGACGGTATCTCCGCGGCCGAGAAGATCGCCGAGGAGAGCATCGCGCCCGTGCTGATGCTGACCGCCTTCTCCCAGCGCGAGCTGGTGGAGCGGGCACGGGACGCGGGGGCGATGGCGTACCTGGTGAAGCCGTTCTCCAAGAGCGACGTGGTGCCGGCGATCGAGATGGCGGTGAGCCGGTTCACCGAGCTGAGGACGCTGGAGAAAGAGGTCGCCGACCTCACCCAGCGGCTGGAGACCCGCAAGCTCGTCGACCGGGCGAAGAGCATCCTGCAGACGCAGTACGGCCTGACGGAGCCCGCCGCGTTCCGGTGGATCCAGAAGACCTCGATGGACCGCCGGCTGTCGATGCAGCAGGTCGCCGAGGCGGTCATCGAGGACGCCGAGGAGAAGAAGCAGAAGAAGGAGCAGTAACGGCTCCCGGGGCCGGTGCCGCACCGCGCCGGTCCCCGCACGGACGGCCCGCCCCGGTACCGGGGAGCGGGGCCGTCGGCCTGTGGGGCGCGTGAGGCGTCAGCCGCGGTGGGCGTCGGCGTCCGTGTCCCGCAGCATGCAGGTCAGACGGGCGGAGCAGACGCGCTTGTCCTGCTCGTCGGTGACGGCGATCTCGTACGTGGCGGTGGAACGGCCGCGGTGGACCGGGACGGCGACGCCCGTGACCAGGCCGGAACGCACCCCGCGGTGATGGGTGCAGTTCAGATCGACACCCACGGCGATCCGGGAAGGACCGCCGTGCAGCATGGCGCCGACCGAACCCAGCGTCTCGGCCAGGACCGCGGAGGCACCGCCGTGCAGCAGCCCGTAGGGCTGGGTGTTGCCCTCGACGGGCATGGTGCCCACGACGCGCTCCGGGGCGGCCTCGACGACCCGCACGCCCATCCGGCGGCCGAGATTCCCGGCGGAGAAGAGCGCCGGCAGGTCGAGGCCGAGGCCGGCCCACTGATCGAGGATCTCCTGCGGAAACGTGGTGGTGTGCTGCTCGCCCATGGCGTTCGGCTCCGTTCGCTGGCCTGTGATCGTCGTCGATCGTTCCTGTTCTTATCAGGCCACTGAGCGAGCGCTCAGCACGGGGTGCTCGTTCCCGTTCCCTCAGTCCTCCCGCGCCGGTTCCAGGCGTATCACCACCGACTTGGAGGCGGGGGTGTTGCTGGTGTCCGCGGTGTGGTCCAGCGGGACCAGCACATTCGTCTCCGGGTAGTAGGCGGCCGCGCAGCCGCGCGCCGTCGGGTAGTGCACCACCCGGAAACCGGGTGCCCGCCGCTCGCTGCCGTCGGTCCACTCGCTGACCAGGTCGGCGTACGCGCCGTCGGCGAGACCGTGGGCGCGGGCGTCGTCGGGGTGCAGCAGCACGACCCGGCGGCCGTTCTTGATGCCCCGGTAGCGGTCGTCGAGGCCGTAGACCGTGGTGTTGTACTGATCGTGGGAACGCAGCGTCTGGAGCAGCAGCCGGCCCTCGGGGACGGCGGGGTACTCCACGGGCGCGGCGGTGAAGTTCGCCTTGCCGGTGGCGGTGGGGAAGCGGCGGCTGTCCCGGGGCGCGTGCGGCAGGGCGAAGCCGCCGGGGCGGGCGACCTTGGCGTTGAAGTCCTCGAAGCCGGGGATGACGCGGGCGATGCGGTCGCGGATCGTCCCGTAGTCGTCCTCGAACGCGCTCCAGGGAGTGGTGCTGCGCTCGCCGAGGACCCGGCGGGCCATCCGGGCCACGATCGCGGTCTCCGACAGCAGATGCGGGCTCGCGGGCCGCAGCCGGCCGCGGGAGGCGTGCACCATGCCCATGGAGTCCTCGACGGTGACGAACTGGTCGCCGCCGCGCTGGTGGTCGCGCTCCGTCCGGCCGAGCGTGGGCAGGATCAGGGCGCGGGCGCCGGTGACCGCGTGGGAGCGGTTGAGCTTGGTGGAGACATGCACCGTGAGGCGGGCGCGGCGCATGGCGGCCTCGGTGACGTCCGTGTCCGGGGTGGCCGAGACGAAGTTGCCGCCCATGGCGAAGAAGACCTTGGCCTTCCCGTCGCGCAGTGCCCGGATGGCACGGACGACGTCGTAGCCGTGGTCACGCGGCGGGGCGAATCCGAACTCCTTCTCCAGCGCGTCGAGGAACTCGGGCGCGGGCCGCTCGAAGATGCCCATGGTCCGGTCGCCCTGGACGTTGCTGTGGCCGCGCACCGGGCAGACCCCGGCACCGGGGCGGCCGATGTTGCCGCGCAGCAGGAGGAAGTTGACGACCTCCTGGATGGTGGGGACCGAGTGCTTGTGCTGCGTCAGGCCCATCGCCCAGCACACGATGACGCGCCGGGAGGCGAGGATCATCCGCAGGGCGCTCTCGATCTCCTCGCGGGTCAGCCCCGTGGCGCGCAGCGTCTCCTCCCAGTCGTCACCGGCGCGGGCGACGCGGGCGAACTCCTCGAAGCCGTGGGTGTGCTCCCGGACGAAGTCCTCGTCGACGGCGCCCTCGGTCTCCAGGATCATGCGGTTCAGCGCGCGGAACAGTGCCTGGTCGCCGCCGAGGCGGACCTGGAGGAAGAGATCGGTCAGCGCGGTGCCGCCGCCCGCCAGGCCGCGGGGCGTCTGCGGGTTCTTGAAGCGCTCCAGACCGGCCTCGGGCAGCGGATTGATGGAGATGATCTTCGTGCCGCCGGTCTTGGCCTTCTCCAGGGCGGAGAGCATCCGGGGGTGGTTGGTGCCCGGGTTCTGACCGGCCACGATGATCAGATCGGCCTTGTAGAGATCCTCCAGCAGGACGCTGCCCTTGCCGATGCCGATGGTCTCGGTGAGCGCGGAGCCCGACGACTCGTGGCACATGTTGGAGCAGTCGGGGAGGTTGTTGGTGCCGAATTCACGGGCGAACAGCTGGAAGAGGAAGGCCGCCTCGTTGCTCGTCCGGCCGGAGGTGTAGAAGACCGCCTCGTCGGGGGAGTCGAGGCCGGTCAGCTCGTCGCCGAGGATGCCGAAGGCGCGCTCCCAGGAGACCGGTACGTAGTGCTCGGCGCCCTCGGCCAGGTACATCGGGCGGGTGAGCCGGCCCTGCTGGCCGAGCCAGTAGCCGCTGCGCCCGGCGAGATCGGCGACGGAGTGCGCCGCGAAGAACTCCGGGGTGACACGGCGCAGGGTGGCCTCTTCGGCGACGGCCTTGGCGCCGTTCTCGCAGAACTCGGCGGTGTGCCGGTGATCAGGGTCCGGCCAGGCGCAGCCGGGGCAGTCGAAGCCCTCCTTCTGGTTGACGCGCAGCAGCGTCAGCGCCGTGCGGCGCACCCCCATCTGCTGCTGCGAGACGCGCAGCGCGTGGGTGATGGCCGGCAGGCCGACGGCGGAATGCTCGGGCTCGCCGACCTCGGGCGCGTCCTGGATGGGATCCGATGCGGGCGGCTTGCCTGCCATGACGCTCTCCTCCGAGCTGTGAGCGGTGGCGATGCCGTCGTGCGGACGGATCGTCGTCTACGCCTTCGATCCTGTCACGGACCGGCCGGACCGCGTAGAGCCTGTGGATAACCCCGCTCGCGGCCCCGCGCCGGGCGCCGCGCGCCGGCCGGCGGGGGCGGGGCGGCCGCCGCGGCGGGGATTGTCGGTGGGGCGTGGCAGGATCGGGGGCGTGGCAGCAAAGGCAGCGAAGAAGAGCGAAACGACCGGCACCGAGGCGGCGGGCGGAGGCCGCCCCCGTCTGCTCCTGATGGACGGGCATTCCATGGCATACCGGGCGTTCTTCGCCCTGCCCGTGGAGAACTTCACCACCGCCACGGGACAGTCCACCAACGCGATCTACGGATTCGCCTCGATGCTCGCGAACACCCTGCGTGACGAGGCGCCCACGCACTTCGCGGTGGCGTTCGACGTCTCCCGCAAGACGTGGCGCTCCGAGGAGTTCCCCGAGTACAAGGCGAACCGCTCCAAGACGCCCGACGAGTTCAAGGGCCAGGTCGAGCTGATCGGCGAGCTGCTGGACGCGATGCACGTCAAGCGGTTCGCGGTGGACGGCTTCGAGGCCGACGACGTCATCGCCACGCTCGCCACCCAGGCCACGGCCCAGGGCTTCGACGTCTCCATCGTCACCGGCGACCGCGACTCCTTCCAGCTGGTGAACGAGCACGTCACGGTGCTCTACCCGACCAAGGGCGTCTCGGAGCTCACCCGCTACACCCCGCAGAAGGTCGAGGAGAAGTACGGCCTCACCCCCTCCCAGTACCCCGACTTCGCGGCGCTGCGCGGAGACCCGTCGGACAATCTCCCCGGCATCCCGGGCGTGGGCGAGAAGACCGCCGCGAAGTGGATCAACCAGTTCGGCTCGTTCGCCGAGCTCGTCGCGCGCGCGGAGGAGGTCAAGGGCAAGGCCGGCCAGAACTTCCGCGACCACCTGGAGGCCGTCAAGCTCAACCGCCGGCTGACGGAGATGGTCCGTGACGTCGAGCTGCCCTGCGGCCCCGAGGCACTGGTCCGCGAGGCGTACGACCGGCGGGCGCTCGCGGTCTTCCTGGACGCCCTGGAGATCCGCAACCAGGGCCTGCGCGACCGGCTGCACGCCGTCGACCCCGGCGCGGAAGCGGCCGCGGAGGAGGCGGCGCCCGCCGCCGGCGTCGAGATCGACGGCACCGTGATCGGCACCGGCGAGCTCGCGCCCTGGCTGGCCGAGCACGGCACCAGCCCGCTCGGGGTGTCCACGGTCGACGTGTGGTCCCGCGGTACCGGCAGCGTCGCCGAGGTGGCGCTGGCCACGGCCGGCGGCCCCGCCGTCTGGTTCGACCCCACCGGGCTGGACGAGGCCGACGAGCGGGCGTTCGCCGAGTGGAGTGCGGACCCCTCCCGCCCCAAGGTGATGCACAACGCCAAGGGCCTGATGCGGGTCTTCGCCGAGCACGGCTGGCGGATCGACGGCGTCGTCATGGACACGGCCCTCGCCGCCTACCTGGTCAAGCCCGGCCGCCGCTCCTTCGCCCTGGACGTCCTGTCCGTCGAGTACCTGGGCCGCGAACTGGCCCCGGCCGCGGCCGGCACCGGCCAGCTGGCCTTCGGCGCGGACGAGCAGGCCGAGGCCGACGCCCTCATGGGCAACGCCCGCACGGTCCTCGACCTGGGCACCGCGTTCGGGACCCGGCTCGCCGAGGTCGGCGCCGCCGATCTGCTGCGCGAACTCGAACTGCCCACCAGCGCCCTGCTCGCCAGGATGGAGCGGGCCGGCATCGCCGCCGACCGCGGCTGGCTCGAACGCATGGAGCAGCAGTTCGCCGGCGCGGTGCAGCAGGCCGTCCAGGAGGCGCACGCCGCCGCCGGACACGAGTTCAACCTCGGCTCGCCCAAGCAGCTCCAGGAGGTCCTCTTCGGCGAGCTGGGCCTGCCGAAGACCAAGAAGACCAAGACCGGCTACACCACCGACGCCGACGCCCTCGCCTGGCTGGCCGCGCAGACCGAGAACGAACTCCCGGTGATCATGCTGCGCCACCGCGAGCAGTCCAAGCTGCGCGCCACCGTCGAGGGCCTGATCAAGACCATCGGCACCGACGGCCGCATCCACACCACCTTCAACCAGACCGTCGCCGCCACCGGCCGGCTGTCCTCCACGGACCCCAACCTCCAGAACATCCCGGTGCGCACGGACGAGGGCCGCGCCATCCGCCGCGGCTTCGTCGTCGGCGAGGGCTACGAGTCCCTGCTGACCGCCGACTACAGCCAGATCGAACTGCGGGTGATGGCGCACCTCTCCGAGGACGAGGGCCTGATCCGGGCGTTCACCTCCGGCGAGGACCTGCACACCACCGTCGCCTCCCAGGTCTTCGGCGTCGACAAGTCCGAGGTCGACCCGGAGATGCGCCGCAAGATCAAGGCGATGTCCTACGGCCTGGCGTACGGCCTGTCGGCCTTCGGCCTCTCCCAGCAGCTGGGCATCCAGCCCGACGAGGCCCGCCGGCTGATGGACACCTTCTTCGAGCGGTTCGGCGGCGTACGGGACTACCTCCACCGCGTCGTCGAGGAGGCCCGCGCCACCGGCTACACCGAGACCATCCTCGGTCGCCGCCGCTACCTCCCCGACCTCAACAGCGACAACCGCCAGCGCCGTGAGATGGCCGAACGGATGGCGCTGAACGCCCCGATCCAGGGCACCGCCGCCGACATCGTCAAGATCGCCATGCTCAAGGTGGACGCGGCGCTGAGCGCGGCGGGGCTGCGGTCCCGGCTGCTGCTCCAGGTGCACGACGAGATCGTGGTCGAGGTGGCACCCGGCGAGCGCAAGAAGGCCGAGGAACTGATCCGCCGCGAGATGGCCGCCGCGGTCGAGCTGCGCGCCCCGCTGGACGTCTCGGTCGGCTCGGGCGGGGACTGGGAGTCCGCGGCCCACTGAGCCGCACGACGGAACACGTCACCGGGGTGGGGCCGTACCGCGTACGGCCCCACCCCGGTGACGTGTTCCGTGGGAGGATGTCCCGGCGGCAGCCGCGCCCCTTCCCGAACCGTTCTCCGCGATACCGGTACGCATGGTGGATGGGGGACCCGAGTTGTCGTACTGTCACCAGAGTTGCAGCGCAGGGGAGTGCGGCACCGCGAATTCCACGCGGTGATCGATGTGGAGGGGACGGCTCGTATGGCAGCCACATTCGGGCGGCGGCTCCGCAGGGGAGCGGCCTCGACGGCGGTGGCGGCGGTCGCGCTTGCCGCGCTGACCGCCTCTCAGGCACCGGGGGAGGTCGAGAAGACCGCGAACAGAACCGGCGAACCGGTCCCGCCCGCCGACACCCCCGTCGACGGCGGTTCGTCGTTCTACACCGACCTCCCGCCCCGTAAGAGCGCCACTCCGTCCGGCGGTTCGCACCAGAAGGGCGGCGGCGCGGGCGGACCGGTCGTCACCGGACCCGCCGAAGCCGGCATTCCCGCCACGGTCCTCGACGCCTACAAGAAGGCCGCCAACGGCACCGACCCCGCCTGCCGGCTGCCCTGGCAGCTCCTCGCCGCGATCGGCAAGGTGGAGTCCGGGCACGCCAGGGGCGGCGCGGTCGACGCCGACGGCACCACCCTCACGCCCATACTCGGCCCGCGGCTCGACGGCAACGGCTTCGCCACCATCCGCGACACCGACGGCGGCCGCTACGACGGTGACCCCGTGTACGACCGCGCGGTGGGCCCGATGCAGTTCATCCCCTCCACCTGGTCACACGGCGGCCCCGACGGCAAGGGCTGGGGCGCCGACGGCACCGGCAACGGGGAGAAGAACCCCAACAACATCTACGACGCCGCCCTCGCCGCCGGCCGCTACCTCTGCAACGGCGGCCGCGACCTCTCCGTACCGGCCGACCTCGACCGTGCCGTCCTCGGGTACAACCAATCCGGTGAGTACCTGCGGACGGTGCGCTCCTGGTACACGTTCTACAGCAAGGGCACTCACGAGGTACCGGACGGCAAGGGCCCGCTGCCCGTCCACCGCAGTGGCGGCACGAAGCCGTCCGCCGACGACCGGTCCGGACACGGCCACAGCGCCACGACGGGCCGCGGTGGCGCGGGCGGCGAGCGCCCCGCCGGCGGGAACACCGGGAAGCAGACCTCGCACAAGCCGGCCACCCCCGCCCCGGACGGCACCGGCACCGGGCCCTCCCAGGGCCGCCCCGGAACGGGCGGCGGCACCGGAACGGGCACGGGCAACGGAGGCACCACCAACCCGACGCCGACGCCCGAGCCCCCCACCCGTCCCGCCCCTCTCACCACCCTCGAACGCGTGGGCGCCAAGGAGCTGTCGGCCACCGCGGACGGGACGTTCGCCGCGACGCCGCGGGTACGCGCCAAGGACGCCGACGGCCGGCCGGTCGCCAAAGCCCCCGTCCGCTTCGCCCTCTCCGGCGCCACGGACACTCGCTTCCCCGAAGACGCGACCACCGTCACCGTCACCACCGGCAAGGACGGCATCGCCACCGCCCCGGCCCTGCGCGCGGGCGGCAAGACCGGCTCCTTCACCCTCCGCGCGACCGCCGTCGGCCGCACCGTCCCCGCCGTCGACTTCGCGGGAACCGTCGCACCGAAGCCCGTACCGCACGCCGACACGCTCGCCCGCACCACCGACAAGGAACTGGCGGTCACCGCGGGCGGCGTGCTCGCGGCCGGCACCGTCGAGATCAAGGCGACCCTCGACGGCAAGGCCGCGGCGGGCGTACCGGTCACCGCGACCATGGTCACCGACGACCCCCGGCACCCCGCCGAGGCCCACGACGGCCCGTACTTCACCGACCCGAAGGCCACCGGCGACGCCAAGGACAAGCCCGTCCGCACTCTCACCGGCCTCACCACCGGCAAGGACGGCCTGCTCACGCTCCCGGAGATCCGCACCGACGACCGCACCGGCGTCTTCCGCCTGCGGCTGACCACCGCCGACGGCACCGTGCTCACCGTCGCACTCAAGGTCACCGCCCCGGACGGCGCCTGACGCCCGCCCCGCCACCGCACCGCCGCCCCGCCCACCCGGGCAGGGCGGCGGTGCCATGTGTTCTCATCTGCGCCACCCGTTGCTACGGTGCCCGCCTCTGACGCCGTATCAGCTCCCGGGAGGTCGCATGCGCGCCCTGGCAGCAGCCGCGGTCGGACTGGCCGCCGCCCTCGCCCTCGTCGTCGCCGTCACCGCCCTCGCCGCCCCCGGCGGCCGCACCTCGCCCCGCCCCCTGCTGACCAGCGTCCCCGCGCACCCCTGACGGAGGGACGACGTCATGCGCCGCACCACGAGCCTCGTCCTGCTCGCCCTCGCCGTCCTCTGCGCCGCTCTCTCCCCCCTGATCCGCTGGTACGCCTTCCCGCGCCTGGCCAAGGTCCCGCCCGGCCAGTACCAGACCATGGTGCTGGAGGCCGCCCCCGCCACCCTGATCGACTACGGCACGATGAAGGCCCGTCAGGTACCCAAGGTCACCATCGTCCAGACCCTCAAGGGCAACATCACCGAAGCCGCCCGGATCGGACGGACCACCGGCCGCGACGTCACCGTCTGGGACACCCTCACCCATGTCGCGGGCCCCGGCGGTGCCATGGTCTCCGACATCCCCGAGCGCTACATCTTCGACGCGCACACCCAGGAACCCGTGCACGCCCCCGGAGAAGCCGTCGACGGCGACCCCGTCCGCCGCGACGGCATCGAGTACAAGTGGCCGTTCCTCACCGAGAAGCGCGACTACTCCTACTTCGACCCCCAGACCCGTACCTCCGCCCCCATCCGCTACAAGGGCACCCGCACCTTCCACGGCCTGGAGGTCTACTACTTCGAGCAGACCATCCCCTGGACCAAGGTGCCGTTCCCCAAGAAGATGCCGGTCAAGGGCATCACCCCGGAGACCGTCGCGAAGACGGGCACCACCCGCTGGTACTCCACCACCAGAAGGTTCTGGGTCGAACCGGTCACCGGAGCCCCCGTCAACGGGGAGGAGGACCACCGCGAGGAACTGCGCGGCGGTTCCCTCCTCGCCGGCCGGGACAAGGTCACCGCCTTCGCCGGACGGGTGACGATGCGCCCCGACTTCGTCACCTCGACCGTCGACCTCGTCGCGACCCAGCGCACCCTGGTCCTGCTGCTCACCCGCTACCTCCCCTGGGGCCTCCCGGTCCTCGGCGCCGTCCTCCTCGCCCTCGCCCTGTCCCACGAGGCCCGCACCCGCCCCGGCGGCCGGGGACGCACGCCCGCGGAGCACACTGTCAGTGGTCGCCCTTAGCGTGAACACATGACGTCGGACCGCTGCCCGATCACCGCCGAAACGGTGGACCAACTCCTGGAGTTGAGCCACCCGACCTGGGAGAACGATGAGGCCTTCGACGTTTTCCGCACCGCACGCGGAGGGTGCTGCTCCGCCTTCTACGACTCCTACGAGACCGCCGCCGGCCACATTGTCTCCATCGGCGTCCTCGCCCCTGGGGACGGCACCGGGGTGCCCGGCCGGACGCGCTGGGCGGCCTTCAGCGTCGGGGACCCCGAACATGGCGGAGTCCCCGACACCCACCACCTCGCCCAGGGCCGCGACCTCCTGGACACCGACCGGCACACTGCGGCCGCCCTCCTCACCACCCGTCACAGACCGCTGCCGTCACCGCCGCACCCGGCACTGGCAGGTAGCCCTCTGGAGCGGCGGCGACCGCTTGCTCGTCCTCGCTCAGGACGCCGACCCGGTCTGCTGCTCCCGCTTCCTCCGCGGACCCGACAGCCGCACTGCCCTGCCCGGCTGGTACGCCGCGCCGCTGCGCGGAGAGGAGCAGGCCACATGAGGGCCCAGCAACGAGGCGGGAACGCGCACACCGCAGGAGGGTCTCCGCGGCCCCGGGGGAGACCTCCCGCGCCGGCCCGTCAGCCCCGCCTGAGCCGCGCCGTCGTGTGCCGCGTCGCCTCGGCCGCCGACGGGTCCTCGGGCCACGGGTGCTTGGGGTACCGGCCCCGCAACTCCGCCCGCACGGAGCGGTATCCGTCCCGCCAGAACGACGCCAGATCCGCCGTCACCGCCACCGGCCGACCTGCCGGGGACAGCAGATGCACCAGAACGGGCACCCGCCCTCCCGCCACCCGCGGCGACTCCAGCCACCCGAACATCTCCTGCAACTTGACCGCGAGCACCGGCCGGTCACCGCCGTAGTCCACCCGCACCCGCGAACCGCTCGGCACCTCGATACGCTCCGGCGCCAGCTCGTCGAGACGCACGGCGTCCCCGCTCGCCCACGGCAGCAACCGCGCCAACGCCTGCCCCGCGTCCACCCGCTCCAGATCGGCCCGCCGCCGCGCCCGGTGCAACTCCGTCCCCAGCCACTCGTCCGCACGCTCCAGCAGCGCCGCGTCCGACACGTCCGGCCACGGGCCGCCCATCTCCTGGTGCAGAAAGGCCAACCGCTGCCGCAGCGACACGGCCCCCGCAGACCACCGCAGCAGCCCGAGACCCTCCCGGCGCAAACCCTCCAGCAGTGCCTTCCGCACCAGAGCGGGAGCGGGGTCGGCGAGCGGCCGGGACGCCAGCTCGATCGCCCCCAGCCGGTCCACCGCCCTGGCCACCACGTCACC
Organism: Candidatus Streptomyces philanthi; assembly: GCF_059553635.1. NCBI lineage: Bacteria > Bacillati > Actinomycetota > Actinomycetes > Kitasatosporales > Streptomycetaceae > Streptomyces > Candidatus Streptomyces philanthi. Next base: position 234 of record NZ_JCANQV010000112.1, on the reverse strand, counting down.
GTCCGACCAGCGGACCTCCTCACCCGAGGAACGCAGGGCCCGCGCCGCCGCACACGCCGTCCCCTCGTCGAGCACCGCCGCCAGCCGCACCCGCGCGGACGCCGCACCGACGGGACGGTCCGCCACCGCGACCGCCAACCAGGGCGCGTCCCGCAGCCGCGAGGCATCCCCGCCCCGCCCACCGGGACCGCCACCGGCCGACTCCAGGCGGGGAACTTAATGCGTTAGCTGCGG
>NZ_JCANQV010000111.1:0-18244 GCF_059553635.1 Candidatus Streptomyces philanthi | reverse complement strand
CGCGCCGCGGCGCCCGCCGACGGCCTCGAGGACGTACGGCGGCGGTGGGAGGAGGGCCTGTTCACGGAGCGGGTGGCGCTGCTGGCGTCGCTGCGCCGGCGCGCGCCGGCCGACGGCCTCGCGCTGCTGGAGAGCGGTTGGGCGGCGGAGCGGGCGGAGGACCGGCTGGTGTTCCTCGACATGTTGCGCGAGGGGCTGTCGGCGGACGACGAGCCGTTCCTGGAGCAGGCGTTGTCCGACCGCAGCCGCAATGTCCGGGCCACGGCCGCCGAGCTGTTGTCCGCACTGCCCGGTTCGGCGCTCGCGTCCCGGATGGCCGAGCGCGCCCGTCGCTGCGTCACCCTGGACCGCGCGCCCGACGACGTGCCGGAGGCCGGTCCGTTGCTCGTCGTCGCGGCGCCGTCGGCGTGCGACGCCGGGATGCAGCGCGACGGGGTGGTGGCCAGACCGCCGTCCGGGCGGGGCGAGCGCTCCTGGTGGCTCGGCCAGGTGGTGGAGGCGGCCCCGCTGGAGGGCTGGCGCACGTGGTTCGGGGGCCGCGAACCGGCGGAGATCGTCGCGCTGCCGGTCGCCGACGGCTGGCGCACCGAGCTGCACGACGCCTGGTGCCGCGCGGCGGTGCGGCAGCGGGACGCGGCCTGGGCGCGGGCGCTGCTGGGCGCGCCCACCACTCCGCCCGTGTCCGCCGACGGGACGGAGGGCGGTTCGGCCCGGGATCTCGCGAAGCTGCTGACGGTGCTGCCGGACGACGAACGTGCCTTGTGGGTGGCCGAGTTCGTGTCGGCGCACGGGCTGTCCGACGCGTTCCGGATGCTGGGGGCCTGCGCGGTGCCCTGGTCCGAGCCGCTGGGCCGGGCGGTCGTCGACGCGCTGGACATAGCCCGGGACGCGGGCAGCTACCCGTGGAGTTTCAGCGGGGTGATGGGCCTGGCGGAGCGCTGCCTCGATCCGGCGGCCGCGGACCGGCTGGACATGCTCACGGCCGTGGTGGACGACCCGGAGGGCGCCTCTCCGGGCTCCGGCGGCTACTGGTCCGAGGCGTTCCAGCGCCTGGTCGGCACCCTGCGTCTGCGGGCCACCCTGCACGCCGAACTCGCCGGCCGTCCCGAGCCCGCCGCCACCGCGCCTACGGAAACCGGCCCCGGCCACACACCGGCCCCCGGCTCCCCCACCAGCACCTCATGATCCGGGCCGCAACAGTCGCACCGCCCGCCCCGGGGTCCGCCCCGCATCCGGCCGTGGCAGCGCCGGACTCCGGGCCGGTGAAGGTCCGCCCGCCGCCGGTTCGCCCGGTCCGCGCGCCGCCTTCCGGGGCCCGTCCCTCACACGGGCCCCGGAAGGTCGTCCGGTACGGGGTCAGACCGCCAGCGGGCGGATGTTCGCGGTGACCCACTCCACGATCGAGGTGGTCGTCGCCCCGGGCGTGAAGATCTCCGCCACGCCCTGCTCCTTCAGCAGCGGGATGTCCGCCTCGGGGATGATGCCGCCGCCGAAGACCTTGATGTCCGCCGCGTCGCGCTCCTCCAGCAACGCGAGCACCTTCGCGAACAGGGTGTTGTGGGCACCGGAGAGGATGGAGAGCCCGATGGCGTCGGCGTCCTCCTGGATCGCGGTGTCGACGATCTGCTCGGGGGTCTGGTGCAGCCCGGTGTAGATGACCTCCATGCCGGCGTCGCGCAGTGCCCGCGCGATGACCTTGGCCCCGCGATCGTGCCCGTCGAGGCCCGGCTTGGCCACCACGACACGGATCGGCCCCGAGATGCCGCCCTGGCCCCCCGCTTGCGCTCCGTCACGCGCCACACCCATCACTGCCTCCAAGCCATGCACGGCACGCGTCGTGCGGTGCCGCCGAGCCGACAACCGATCGCGCGACCGCGATCGGCGGCCACGAGTGAACGAACGTTATCCCCAGCATCCCGCACCGGGCCGTTCCGCGACATCCACCGAGGGGGAAATCACACACGGGACACGCCTGCTACGCACGGTGTTCGCCGGCAGGCCACGTCACCACCGACCGCCACGCGCCGCCTCGACACCGGTCGGCACGGCGCCGGGCCGACCCCGGCTCCGGGCCGCGGCGATACTGCTGGGACTCCCCGGCACCACCGGGGCGATTGAACAACCCTGAGACGATCCAACACCAGCGAGACACCCGAAACGGATGGGACGATCCGATACCTGTGGGACGCCTCGTCACCCCCACCGCATCGAACATTCCTCGAACCTGGCGCCAAGAACACGCATGCCCACCGCCGAAACGCGGCCAAATGCCCGCTGCCGCCGATGCTGAAACCTGTGGACGATTGTCGCCGCCGCGAACCGCCCGGTACAGTCGCCGCTAATTCTCCTGCTGCCGAGGCGAAAGAGAAGTCGGTGGTGAACAACCGTCACCCGTCGGAGAACCCGTATCCGACCGCCCCGGATCCCGGCGCCTTCTGTCCGCCGGGCCCGGCCCACACCGCCTCCGGGCAGCAGCACCCTCCCGCCCACGACGGCGCGGACCCCCTCTTCGGCGCCTTCCCCGGCGCCCACGACGCCAACGGCCCGTACGCCACCGCCCCGCACACCGCGGACGGCTACCCGGCGACCGCCGCCTACGACTTCGGCCCGCTCGGCGCGGACGCCTTCCCGCCCGGCCCGTACGACACCACCGCCCACGGCGCCCCGGGCACCTACGACACCACCCCCTACCCCACCAACGCCTACGGTTCCGTCGGCTACCCGCACGACGCGCAGGAGACCGCGGCCTACGACCCGTACGCCCACCACACCCACGGGGACCCCGTCCACGGCGACCCCTACGGCACCGGGGCGTACGGCACACGCGACGACGGCACCGCCCCGTACGCCGCGGGCCCGTACGGCACGGACACCTACGGCACCGGCTTCGCCGCCGGGACGACGGCCACCGCGCTGCGGGAGGCCGACGACCACGAGGCCACCGCCGTCTGGGCCGCCGTGCCCGAGGATCATGAGGCGACCGCGATCTGGGCCGCCGTGGAACCGGAGCTGTTCCCCGGCGTCCCGCCGCAGTCCGGCCCGGCGCCGGACGCCGCGTACACGGGCGACGCCTACGCGGGCGACGACCGGTACGAGGCCCCCGGCCCGCACTCCCCTGCCGCCGCTCCCGATGCCGCCGCTGCCGTCGCCGACGCGCCGACCCAGATGACCCCGGTCGTCCCGCTCACCGCGCCGTCCGACGAGGGCAGGAGCGCCGGTGGCCGGAGCCGCCGCCGTACGGCGAAGCGGTCGGCGCTGCTGACCGTCGCCGTTCCGTCGGTCGCCGCCATGGGGGTCTGCGCGGTCGCCGCGGCGGGGGTCACCGGGTTCGGCGGGGACGACAAGGGCGACACGACCGCCAAGGCCGCACCGGACACCGGCGCCGGCACCGTCCGGGCCGCCGCCGCGAACAAGCAGCTCGACAGCCAGCTCACCGGGCTCAGCGCGGGCGCCGACGACTTCGCCGACCGGGCGAACCGCGCCCAGGAGCGCATCGACCTCAAGGCGCGGCAGGCCGCCGAGAAGAAGCGCAAGGAGGAGGAAGCGGCCCGGAAGGAGGCCGAGCGCCCGAAGTTCCTGCTGCCGGTGGCCCAGCACGGGCTGAGCGCGATGTTCGGGCAGGCGGGCGTCAACTGGATGTCGGTGCACACCGGCATCGACTTCCCCGTCAGTTACGGCACGCCCGTGAAGGCGGCGACCGACGGGACCGTACGGACGCAGTGGAACTCCGCGTACGGCAACATGGCCATCGTCACCGCGCCCGACGGCACCGAGACCTGGTACTGCCACCTCAGCAGCACCAGGGTTCGCTCGGGGCAGGTCAAGGCCGGTGAGCAGATCGCCTACTCCGGCAACTCCGGCAATTCCACGGGCCCGCACCTGCACTTCGAGGTCCGCCCCGGCGGCGGCACCCCGATCGACCCCCTGCCCTGGCTCCGCGCCCACGGCCTCGACCCGAACTGAGCCGGGGCGCCCGGCGGCCGGAGAACCGACCGGCCGCGGGCGCGTACGGGCCCGGCGCCACGGCCGGGCCCCGCGGCCCCGTCAGAGCTTCTCGACCGGCGCGTACCGCAGCAGCAGCCGCTTCGGCTTCTCCCCGCCGAAGTCGATCGTCGCCTCCGCGTTGTCGCCGCTGCCCTTGACGGCCATGACCGTGCCGAGCCCGAAGCTGTCGTGCGTGACGCGGTCGCCGACGGCCAGCGACACCACCGGCCGGTCCTTGGCCCGGCGGGTCGCGAAGCCGCTCGGCCCCTTGGCCCGTGCCGACGACAGCGTCGCGCCGATGCCGCCCCCGCCCGACAGCCCGCCCATCGACGCGGAGGGCGTCGCCGGTCCCGTGCGCTTCCACTCGACGTAGGTGTCGGGGATCTCCTCCAGGAACCGCGAGGGCGGGTTGTACGAGGGCTGGCCCCAGGCGCTGCGCATCGTCGAGCGGGTGACGTACAGCCGCTCGCGGGCGCGGGTGATGCCGACGTAGGCGAGCCGGCGCTCCTCCTCCAGCTCCTTGGTCTGGCCGAGGGAGCGCATGTGCGGGAAGACGCCGTCCTCCATGCCGGTGAGGAAGACGACCGGGAACTCCAGGCCCTTGGCGGTGTGGAGGGTCATCAGCGTGACGACGCCGCTGCCCTCCTCGTCCTCGTCCGGGATCTGGTCGGAGTCGGCGACCAGGGCGACCTGCTCCAGGAAGTCGGCGAGGGTGCCGGGATTGTCCTCGTCGCGGTCCTGTTCGAACTCCAGGGCCACGGCGGCGAGTTCCTGGAGGTTCTCGATCCGGGTCTCGTCCTGCGGATCGGTGGACGCCTGGAGTTCGGCGAGGTAGCCGGTGCGTTCGAGGACGGCCTCCAGGACCGTGGCCGGGCCCGCGCCGGACTCGACGACGGTCCGCAGCTCCTCCATCAGCGTGTTGAAGCGGCGGACGGCGTTGGCGGAGCGGGCGGCCATTCCGTACGCCTCGTCGACGCGGCGCAGCGCCTGCGGGAAGGTGATCTTCTCGCGGGCGGAGAGGGCGTCGATCATGGCTTCGGCGCGTTCGCCGATGCCGCGCTTGGGGACGTTGAGGATGCGGCGCAGCGGGACGGTGTCCTCGGGGTTGGCGAGGACGCGCAGGTACGCGAGGACGTCACGGACCTCCTTGCGCTCATAGAAGCGGACGCCGCCGACGACCTTGTAGGGCAGCCCGACCCGGATCATGATCTCTTCGAAGACACGGGACTGGGCGTTGGTGCGGTAGAAGACGGCGACATCGCCGGCCTTGGCGTCGCCGGAGTCGGTCAGCCGGTCGATCTCGTCGGCGACGAACTGGGCCTCGTCGTGCTCGGTGTCCGCGACATAGCCGACGATCTTGGAGCCGCTGCCGGCGTCCGTCCAGAGGTTCTTGGGGCGGCGGTTCTCGTTGCGCTCGATGACGGCGTTGGCGGCGTGGAGGATCGTCTGGGTGGAGCGGTAGTTCTGCTCCAGCAGGATCGTGGTGGCGTCCGGGTAGTCCTCCTCGAACTGGAGGATGTTGCGGATCGTGGCGCCGCGGAAGGCGTAGATCGACTGGTCGGCGTCACCGACGACGCACAGCTCGGCGGCGTCCTCCCCGGGGCCGACCAGCTCGCGGACGAGGGTGTACTGGGCGTGGTTGGTGTCCTGGTACTCGTCGACCATGACGTGCCGGAAGCGGCGGCGGTAGTGCTCGGCGACGTCCGGGAACGCCTGGAGCAGATGGACCGTCGTCATGATGATGTCGTCGAAGTCCAGGGCGTTGGCCTCGCGCAGCCGTCCCTGGTACATGCGGTACGCCTCGGCGAGCGTCTTCTCAAAACCGTCGGCCGCCTGCTCGGCGAAGGTCTCCTCGTCGATGAGCTCGTTCTTGAGGTTGGAGATCTTCGCGCTGAAGGACTTGGGCGGGAAGCGCTTGGGGTCCAGATCGAGATCACGGCAGACCAGCGCCATCAGGCGCTTCGCGTCGGCCGCGTCGTAGATCGAGAAGGACGAGGTGAAGCCCAGCTTCTTCGACTCGCGGCGCAGGATGCGGACGCAGGCGCTGTGGAAGGTGGAGACCCACATGGCGTGGGCGCGCGGGCCGACCAGCTCCTCCACGCGCTCCTTCATCTCACCCGCGGCCTTGTTGGTGAAGGTGATCGCGAGGATCTGGCCGGGGTGGACATGGCGCGCGCCGAGGAGATGGGCGATGCGGTGGGTGAGCACCCGGGTCTTGCCGGAGCCGGCTCCGGCGACGATCAGCAGCGGACTGCCGGTGTGGACCACGGCCGCCCGCTGCGCGTCGTTCAGCCCCTCCAGGAGGGTCGCCGGATCGACGGCGGGCCGGGCGGCACCGTCGCGGTAGTACGCGTCCCGGTGCGCCGGAGCGTCGAACCTGCCGCCGAAGAGGTCGTGCGGGACCTCCTCCGGGGCCGGGCCGTGCTCGTCCTCGGGCGGCGGCGGGGGCTCCTCGTCCGGGGGGCCGAGGTCCGCCAGGAAGCTGTCGTCAAAGAGGCTGCTCATCGCCCACCGAGTCTAGGCCGCCCCACCGTCAACCGGCGGCGGAGTCCGGACAACGGGCGCCGCCCGGCCCGCCCGGCATACGGGAGCGGGGCCGCACGAACCATGTCGTGCGGCCCCGCCCCTCGGACGTACCGGCCCCGCAGGGCCCTCCGCTCAGGTCCAGAGCACCGCGATGAAGATGTTGAGCATGGTCAGCCCGCCGACCGCGCCGAAGACCGGCTTGGCGACCTTCTCCTCGTCCCGCTTGACGTAGACCAGCGCCAGGATCACCACCAGCACGGCCATCTTCACGCCGATCTTGATGTTGTTGACGCTGTGGCCCTGGGCCTGGTGCAGCCCCACCAGCACGATGCCGGTCACCAGCATCGTGAGCGCACCGTGCAGCATGGCCGGCACGATCCGGGCGGCACCCGCCCCCATCACCTTCATCTGGGTCAGGAAGCCACCCAGGAGCGAGGCGATACCGATGATGTGCAGGCCGACGAAGACATGGGTCAGTACGTCCATATCACGGATGGTATCCGCCGCCCCGCACACCCTTTCGGGCAGGTGGGCCTTCCGGACGGGAGGCCCTGGACGGCACGGGGCGAGGTGATCAGCAGCCGTCGTCCTTGGCGGCCCTCGGGAGGAAGTCCTGGAGGAAGATCGCACTGAGCAGTTGCCGCTTTTCGGTGTGGTCCGGGTAGAACCCTGAAATACCCATGACGTAGCTACCCTCCTTGCCCTTCTCTCCTCCAGGGGAATCCTTGGGACAATCCGCCACTCCGTATACCCGGTTCTGGTAATGAGCGAACTTCCCGGAACCATCCACACCGATCGCCGATTCGCGAATGCCACGGTATTTCTGAACGTAACGCTTCGCTGTGACCTTCTCCGTGGGGCGAGCGACAGATACCAGCATACTCAGCGCGCCGTCGACCCTGACCTCGCAGTACGAGAGTTCTTTTCCGTCGTTCAACTTGTCTTCCGCGATCTTGAGCACACGCCCAGGACGCAGCAGAGGGCGCACCTTCTCCTTGCTCACGGGAACGCCGCACAGCTCCGACGGAATCGCGTAATCCCGCCGCTCGCCCTCCTTCTGGACACCGCACCCCGTCACCAGCAGACCGATCGACATCATGGTGGCCGCCACGGAAACGCCGTATCGCCGCCCCCTGCTTCCGACGACGGCCCCTCGCACTCCGTCCGCACACTCATCCATGGCGGCTGTCCTCCCTCTTCGCCCCGACGGCATGCCCGTCCGCCGCCTCACGGGAGGCAACTCTCTTGAGGTCACGCAGCGTGTCAGGACTACAGTCCCCGTGCTTTCCGGCCTGCTCCACCGCTGCTTGGGCCGACCGGCGCGCTTCCGCCTCGCCCAGCGTGTAACGCTCCCCCGCTTCGTACTGCGCCGCATCGGTGGTGTCCCGCTTAATGCTCTTCACGACGCTTTCCTGGATCTCCTCGATCCCCCACCCCGCGATGTCACTGACACCCGGCGTCTTGATCGAGCCGGCAGCCATTCCCAGCCCTCGCCCGATCCATTTGATCCCCTTCTCTCTTTGCTCATTGAACGCTTCGTCGTTGGCCCGATGCGTATCAAATATTGCCTCCGCACGCGCCTCGCTCATGATTCCAGAAATGATCGCCCCAGGCTGGACTGCGCTCGCGACTCGCTGCGAAACGGAAACTTCGGAATCCGTGCGAGCGTTCATCGCCTCATTCACCAGCGCAGCAGAGTATGCCTGCTGCGAAGCGGTGATCGAAGAATAGGCCGCAGGGTCCTGGCCCACCTGGGAGAGAAAAGCACTCGTGGCTGCGGGATCCAGGTGAGCGGCAACACCATGAGTGGGCAGGCCGTTGTCCATCGAGATGGCCCGCTGCACATCCCCCATGTACTCGGCGGCGATGTTGCCGAGGCTGTCGCGCATGACCTCGAAGGGGGCGCCGTCCTTGCCGTTCAGCAGGGCGGGGCCGTCCTTGCCTCCGAACTTTTCCACCACCTGCTGCGCGAGTTTCGCCTGTTCCGACGTGTGCCTGGGTGACGGCGTGTTCGAGGAGTCCTCCCAGTCCCGGCCCGTGGTGGCGGCCTCAAGGGCGTGCCCCAGCGCATCAGGGAAGGCTTCCGACGAGCCGTTGACATTGGTGTTGGTTCCGGGAAGGTGGTCGGTGTCCAGGCCGGTGAGGTAGTCGAGGTAGCTGCCCTTGTCCCCGATCTTGGCGAGCTTCCCCGCCACGGTCCCGTCGTCGCGGTACTCGTGCATGGGGCCGGTGAAGAAGTCCTTGGCGGCTTCGGGACTGTGGCCAAGGGCCTCCATGACCCCGTTCAGAGGCTCGTTGTCACCGCCACGGTCGCTGGTCGGGTCGAAGTCCAGCGGACTGGAACTCATGGGGCCCTGGTAGTAATCGAACATTCCCGGATGCCGCTGATTCAGCTGCGTCACATGTTCGGCGATGGGTGCGAGGAAGTGCGAGTCGTACTCCCCTCCCTGGCGGAGCAACCCGCCGAGGAGCTGGTAGCCGTAGACCCCGTCCTCGGACATCTTCTTGATGTTCCAGTTGTCCAGCACGACACGCTTGTCCAGCTGGATGCGCTCGGCACCGACCTTGCGCAGCTCGGCCGACCAGCTTTCCGGAAGGTGGGGCTTCCGGTCGGGGTCGGTGGCCGTGGCCAGCGTCTTGCCCATGCCCTCCTGAAGGTCCGCAAGGAGGCGCTTGCGCGTATCGCTCTGGCCGGCGGAAAGGAGGATGTTGCCGTACTGCCGCAGCGACTTCTCCGGCCCGAGCTTTCCGTAGAAGGTCGTGGCGAACTCGGGGTCGTCCCGCCTCCGGGCAAGGATCCTGTTGAGTTCCTTCAGCTCCGCTTCCGAGAGCTTCGACCCCTTGTTGAGCAGGTCGGCCGCGTAATCGGCGTCGGCAGAGTCCAGCGAGGTATAGACCTTGGAGTTGAAATCGCTCTTGTCGGAGCCGACGTTGTGGTTCAACGCCCGTGAAGCACTCGCATCGATTTCGTCGGCCTCGTCCAGGACCGAACCGATCAGGGCCCGGACGATGTCCACATTGCTCAGATTCCCGGCCCCGCCGAAGGGGTCGCCGCCCTCTTCCTCTTCCGTCGACGTGACTTCTCCTGTGCGACTGACGTGCACTTTCCGCTTCTTGGCCTCTTCGTCGACCAGCCTGTGCAGGTTTCGCTTGCACTGCTCCAGATCGGTGTGCGCGCCGGCCAGCACCTTCTGGACCGCCCGGGCCTCGGTCTCGGCGTCCTTTATCTCCTGACCGGTCGACCGCACGAGTTGGGAAGCGGATTCAGAGGTCCCGTCGGAACCCCTCCAGCCGGCTCTCTTGAAGGGCTGGTCCACTCTGCCGGACATCTCGTCCGCCAGCGCCTTGAACTTGTTCGCCATGTCACCCCACTCCTCGGCGGCGCTTTTCAGCCTGCCGAGGTCGAGGTTGTAAAGCTGTTCAAAAGTGGGCACGACTCATGACTCCCTGAGCGAATCAACCGAAGGGGCTGGCACCCGGAGGCGGCACCGATGCGATCTGTCGCACATTGCCGTCCTCGGTACGGGTGTAGTTGTCCGCCGTGGCGATACATTTGTCGTTCAATGCAAGGCATTTGTTCACCAGCGAAGCGGTCTGACTCTTCCAGGTTTCGAGTGCCTTTTCCATCGCCGTCCCCAATGAACCGTCCCAGGACCCGCCCTTCAGCGTGGAAGCGGCACCCCTCGTGGAGTCCTCGGCCCGCGAGCCTGCCGTTTTCACGTCGCCCGCCATTTCATTGGCCCCTCGCCCCGCCTGCTTCAGTGATGCCGGATCATCGACCTGCGTCGTACCGGAACCATTCGCCCCGTTGGGCATGACCGCGAATCCCCCCGTTTCCCGCACGTGAATCCTGCACGCGAAATTACCCAACAACATACCGCTGGGTAAAGTTTTCCCCATGTCCGTGGCGGCGTCACCCTAACACAGGGCGAAGTGAAGCTTTTATGGGATGGCGGGCGGACTTCACCCGCCGGACCTGGAATTCAGGAAGAAAACCGGCCACCGCCCTGGTGTGCTACGACGCGGTCCGCGTACGGAGCGGGCGGCCCCGTGATCCAACGGCCGGAAAGGCATGAATCCCGGCGGCCGGGCAGGGGAGGCGCCTAGTGTCGCGCCCATGACACAGGGGCAGCGGATGGATTGCGTCGTCGGTGGTCGTCCTGGGGACGGGCTTGCCGAAGTGGTCGGGGTGTGGGTCGAGGGGTGGGCGCGGACCCGGGGGACGGATATGCCGGTGAGGGTGCGTGGCGGGTAGCGGATCGAGGTGGGGCGGCCGGGGCATCGGGCGCGGTATGTGCTGCCGGGGGTGGTGCCGGAGGTGCTGCGGGACGTGGTGAGGAAGATCGACGGCCCGGACGTCTGGCTCAAAGTGTGTGCCGGGCGGGAGGTGGTCGAGGCGTTTCTGCCCGACGGGTGGGCTGTCAGTGAGCCGCCGTATTTGATGTCCGTCGATCTCATGGGGGCAGGCCGTGCGGGGGCCGGGCCCGAGCTGCCGCCCGGTTACCGGTGGGAGGCTCTGGACAGCTCCGGCGCGTGGGAGGTTCCGGACGGAACCGGTCGGCGGGAAGCCCTGACCGATATCGCTCGGCGGGAAGCCCGGCACGACACCGACCGCCGGGAACCCCCGCACGACACCCTCAACACCCCCGGCCCCACCGCCCCCGGCCCCATCGAGGTCCGAGTCCTCACCCGTACCGGCGCCACCGCGGCGAGCGGCCGGGCCGGCTCGTCGGGGCGGGGGCCGGTGAGGGGCTCCGTTCCGTTGTCTTCGACATGATCGGTACGGAGGACGGGCATCGGCGGCGGGGGCTGGGGAGTGCGGTGATGGCGGCGTTGTCCGCGTGGGGTGTGGGGCAGGGGGCGCGTCAAGGAGTGCTGGTGGCCAGTCCGCAGGGGCGGGCGTTGTACGAGGCGTTGGGGTGGCGGTTGTGTGCTCCGGTGACGGAGGCGGTTCTCAGGGGGTGAGTTGACCGCTGAGCCAGCGGAAGATGTCAGGGACCTGGTTCTTCCACACGACCGAGGTGTGGCCGCCGGCGTTCGCCGGTATCTCCCGGACGGTCACCGTGGTGGGCTTCTTCGCCAGTTGCTGGAGGGCGAGGCCGGCCTGGTAGCCGTCGCCCGAGGCGCCCGAGACGTAGAGGGCCGTACGGGGCGGGCGGCCGGCGGCGTTGGCGGCCTTGAGGAGGGTGAGGGGGTTGGTCCCGGTGCGGAGCTCGGGGTCCCGGCCGGCCAGGGAACTCGGTTCGATCGCCGGGTCGTTGTAGCCGGACATGGCGACGGCGGCGCGGTAGCGGTCCGGGTGGGCGAGGGCCAGTTTGGCGGCGCAGTGGGCGCCCGCCGAGTAGCCGGCCAGTGCCCAGGACCCGGGTCCGTCGCCGGCCCGGAACGTGTCGATGATCATCTGGCGGACGTCGACGGTCAGCCAGCTGTCGGCGTTGACCTTGCCGGGGATGTTGACGCAGCCGGTGTCGGCGTCGCCGAGGAGCGTGGTGCGCGGCGCGACCAGGATGAACGGCTTGACCTGGCCGTTCTCCATCAGCGGTGCGAGCTGCCGCCCCGCGGCGAGCGTGCCCATCCAGGACTTCGACGAGCCCGGGTAGCCCGGCAGCAGCTCGACGACCGGGAACTTCTTGTCGCGGTACGCGGGGTCGTCGTACTGCGGCGGCAGCCAGACGTACACCTCGCCGCTGACGCCCGAGATCTTCCCGTCGAGGCTGGTCATCCGCACGCCGGGGCCGACCACCGGGTCGTCGGCGGGCCGGAACGGCTGGGGCGCGTGTGACGCGTCCTGCACCTGCCGTCCGCCCATGCCGTCCGGGCCGAGGTCACGGGCCGCCTGGACGTGGTCGCCGGTGCCGAGGAGGTCGTCCCAGGAGTCGTAGAGATTGTTGGCGTTGTTGACCAGGACGAAGACCAGGACGACAGCGGTGACCTGCGCGAACAGCAGCATGACGAGCCGGGCGGCGCCGCGCAGCAGACGCGGCCCGCCGACCCGGCCCCACAGGGCGAGCGGCAGCACCAGTGCGACGGCCAGCAGCGCGATCGAGGTGAGGAAGAAGGGCGTACCCGTCAGGCTCATCGGTGATCTCGCTTCCAGGACGTGTGCACGGTCGACGTGGGCGTGGTGACGGCCCCGCCGTCGGCCACGGGCCTCTCCGCGCGGTGAGATGGCGATCCGGCCGTCCGGGGTTGCCTGGAGGCGCGAACGGGTTATGGGTGCGGCGGTGTCCTGGACGCCGTTACGGCTGGTGGCGGGGCGTCCCGCGGTGGCCCGGGGTGAGCGGGGTCACCGCGGAACGGCTGGCCGAATCCTTGCGGAGTCCCCGGGCGGCCCCGTCACACCAGCCGGCGGGCGGTCGCCCAGCGGGTGAGTTCGTGGCGGTTGGAGAGCTGGAGCTTGCGCAGCACGGCGGAGACGTGGGACTCGACGGTCTTCACGGAGATGAACAGCTGCTTGGCGATCTCCTTGTACGCGTAGCCGCGGGCGATCAGGCGCAGCACCTCGCGTTCGCGCTGGGTGAGGCGGTCGAGGTCCTCGTCGACGGGCGGTGCGTCCGTGGAGGCGAAGGCGTCGAGGACGAATCCGGCCAGGCGCGGGGAGAAGACCGCGTCGCCGTCGGAGACCCGGAAGATCGCGTCGACCAGGTCCTTGCCGGTGATCGTCTTGGTGACGTAGCCGCGGGCCCCGCCGCGGATGACGCCGATGACGTCCTCGGCCGCGTCGGACACCGACAGCGCGAGGAAGCGGACCGGGCGGTCGGGGGCGGACATCAGGTCGGAGCAGCGGCGCAGCACCTCGACGCCGCCGCCGCCGGGCAGATGGACGTCGAGGAGGACGACCTCGGGGCGGGTGGCGGTGATCACCGTGACCGCCTGGTCGACGTCGGCTGCCTCACCGACGACCTCGACGCCGGTCTGGTCGGTCACCCCGATCTCGGCCTGGACGCCGGTACGGAACATCCGGTGGTCGTCGACGAGGACGACCCGTACGGTGCGTTCGCCGCGGCCGTCGGCCGCTCCCACGGCCGCGGCGCCGAGGTGGGGTGCCTCGCCCCGCGCCGGGCCGCCGTTGGTGTCGTGGGGGGCCACGCCCTGCTGTGCGCCGTCGCTGTTCATCTCTTCCGTCCGTCCCTCGGTGTCTGCCGGTTCATCATCGCGTGAGCGGGGCCGCCGTGTCCCGTCAGGGACGGACGGCGGCCCCGGCCGCGGGCGGTCACGTGGCGCGTTCCATCTCCAGCTCGACCTCCGTGCCGCCGCCGGGTACGGAGCGGAGCCGGGCGGTGCCGCCGTTGCGTTCCATGCGGCCGATGATGGACTCGCGGACGCCCATGCGGTCGGCGGGGACCGCGTCCAGGTCGAATCCGGGGCCGCGGTCGCGTACGGAGAGGAAGACCGTGCGGCCCTCGACCTCGGCGAAGACCTGGACGGGGCCGCCGTCGCCGCCGTACTTGGCCGCGTTGACCATCGCCTCACGGGCGGCCTGCATCTGGGCGCCGAGGGCCTCGTCGAGGGGGCAGTCGCCGACGACGACGACCTCGATCTGGACGCCGTGGTGGTCCTCGACCTCGGCGGCGGCGGCGCGGACCGCCTCCGCGAGCGTCGACGGTTCCTCGTCCTCGTCCTTGCCGCGGCCCTCGGGCTTGTACAGCCAGGCACGCAGCTCACGCTCCTGGGCGCGGGCCAGGCGGGCGACCTCCCGCGCGTCGTCGGCGTTGCGCTGGATGAGGGTGAGGGTGTGCAGGACGGAGTCGTGGACGTGGGCGGCGACCTCGGCGCGTTCCTGGGCGCGGATGCGCATCAGCCGTTCCTCGGAGAGGTCCTGCATCAGCCGGACGAGGTAGGGGCCGGCGAGCAGGGCGATGCCGACGACGACGGCGAGCGCGGCCTGGAGCACGGAGCCGAGGTGCCCGACGGAGCCCTGGAGCACGACGATGCCGGTGACGCCCGCGCCGACCAGCAGCACCCCGGCCCCCCCGCGCAGCACCGGGAGGACGCCCTTGCGGCGGCCCATCTCCAGCCACTGCGCGCGGCGGGCGTTGTCGGCCTGCCGCCAGACGAGGGCGACGCCCGCGCCGATCAGCAGGACCGGCCAGAGGTAGCCGTTCCCCGGGCCGAGCTGGACCTTCGAGGCGATGATCGAGGCGCCCATCAGCAGGGCGACCAGGGCGACGATCTGCCCCTTGTCGAACCGTTTGGCCGGCGGCCGCAGGCTGCCGTCCACCGGGGCGGGACGCCGTTCCTCCACCCCGCCGAGGCCGAGCGGCACGAAGAACCAGAACGCGGCGTACAACACCGCCCCCATGCCCTCGACCAGGAAGAGGGCGACGAAGACGACCCGGACCCAGGGGACGGGCAGACCGATGTGCCCCGCGAGGCCGCGGGCGACACCGCCGAGCATCCGCCCGTCGGCGGCGCGGTAGAGCTTGCGCACGGGCGGTTCTTCGGGGTCCTGCGACGGGGCGTGGCCGGTCCCGGTACGCGGTGGGGCACTGGTCATGCCCTCGATCGTCACACGGCGGCCGGGGCGGGGGCATCAGGGGAGACCCTGAGTTGACCCCGGCGCCCCGGCCTGCCGTGGCACCGGTCAGTGCCGCTTACGCCAGATCGCAGGCCCTGCTCGCGTCGTCGCTCTTGACGCCGAGGTCCACCAGCTCCGACCAGCATGCGGCGTCGCCCACCGGGCCCCCGGGGGACGACCCGACGGAGCATGCCTTCTTCACTCCCGGGCCGACCTTGTAGCCCTTCTTGGCCAGGTAGTTCGTGCACGCTCCGGTCGACGCCGAGGCAGGCGTCGCCAGGGCCATGGGCAGGGCCGTCACGATCAGGGTCAAAGACGCGGCGGCGGCTGTACGGCGCAGCGCTCCGCCTCGGCGCTTCGTGCGCATCTTGTCGTTCATGGAGCTTTCCCCCATTGATTCTTTCCGACTCGGTTTCCTCACCGAGTTCACACCGGTCATGCGCGTGCTCAGGACACTTCGGCCGGATGGGCACCGGAATCCGAGAGCGCCCGGCAGAACCTACCGCACCGGTGATACGCCCTCTGTTGATTTTCTTACGACCGCAGGGCACCTCGGGCGGAACGTGAGGCCGAATCCCTTCGGCAGAGGGTTTGCGTCGTTACTGCGGGAATTGATTCCGGACAATTTTCGACGCAAAAAGGGCCCGCGTCCGGATGTCGCAACGCGACCATCGGCGGCCTTTACGCAAAGGGCCCGTGGCCCGCAGCGCTCAGCCTCTGGACTCCAGCCTGCGGAAGCCGTCCTTCACGTGCGAGAAGACCTGCTCGAACTTCGACCAGTTCGCGGACGGCGCGGAGACGTAGATGGCGTATTCCTTGCCGCCCTCGCGGCCGAAGCCGAGGTCGATGCCGCGGTACTGCTCCCGGGCGTGGCCCTGGAAGGTGAACTCCCAAATGGCTGCCGGATCGCCCTGGAAGCTGGTGTCCTGGAGCCGGTCGCGCTTGTAGACCGGATAGAGCTCCTTGAAGTCCGACTCGACGGCCTTGAAGTGCTCCACCTGGTCGGCCGAGGCGAAATCCAGGGCGCTGATGGTCAGCCGGCCGAGTTCGGCGTCGGAAAAATATATGACCTGCCGCCCGCCGTCCTGCACCTTCCGCGTCCAGCCGTCCGGCACGGGGAACGAGACGCCGATCGCGCGTTCCTGGACACGGTGGAAGCCCTTGGGCGTGGGAGGCAGGGGGCCGACGCTGTGCTCCGGGACCCCGGGCATCACCGGGGCGACCTCGTCGGACCAGCCCCCCGCGGCCTGCGCCGGGGTGTCGTACTGGCGGACCAGGTACCAGGCGGTGCCCGCTCCCCCGCCCACGGCCAGCACGCCGAGGGCGCTCCAGGCCGCGACGCGGGTACGGCGCTTGCGGCGGCCCGGTACGGGGGCGGCGGGGCCGGTGGCGGGCACCCCGGTGTCCTTCGTACCGCCGGTGTCCGTGGTGCTCCCGGTGGGGGCGTTCGTTCCCGTGGCGGTCGGCTCCCCGGGGTGCACGGGGACGGCGGGGCGGGTGGGGTCCTCGGGGCCGACCGTCCCGGGGCCGACCGTCCCGGGGGCGGCGGGCGTGAGTGGCGCCGGGCGGCCCATCAGGGCGGTGTCGGCGTCCTTCTCCGCCGCGCGCAGGGCCTGTTCGACGGCGTCGGCCGTCGGACGGTCCTCCGGCTCCTTGGACAGCAGCGCCTCGATCAGCGGGGCCAGCGGGCCCGCGTTGCGCGGCGGCTCCAAGGGGTCGACGGCGATGGCGTACGCGATCTCGACGGCGGTGTTCTTCCGGAACGGCGGGCGTCCCTCGACGGCCTGATAGAGCGTCGCGCCCAGGGCCCACAGGTCCGAGGCGGGCCCGGGAGTGCCGCCCTTGACGCGTTCGGGGGCCAAGTAGTCGATGGAGCCGACCAGTTCACCGGTCTTGGTGAGGGTGGAGGTGCCGGTGGCGACGGCGATCCCGAAGTCGGTCAGCACGATCCGGCCGTCGTCGCCGAGGAGGACGTTGCCGGGTTTGACGTCACGGTGCAGCACCCCGGCGGCGTGCGCGGCGCGCAGTGCGGCGATCATGCCGCGGCCGATCCTGGCGGCCTCGCGCGGCGGCACCGCGCCGTGGTCGAGCGCCGCCTCCTTGATGGCGTCACCGAGCGTGGTGGACGGCACGTACTCCATGACGATGCAGGGCAGTCCCTCGTCGTCGACGACGTCGTGGACGCCCACCACATTGGGGTGGTTGATGCGCGCGGCGGCCTGCGCCTCCCGGGTGGTGCGTTCGTGCCGGGTGGCCAGTTCATCGGCGTCCAGCTGGGGCGGGACGTGGAGGCGCTTGACGGCGACCTCGCGGCCCAGGATCTCGTCCCGGGCCCGCCAGACGGTGCCCATACCGCCCTGCCCGATCCGTTCGAGCAGACGGTATCGCCCGGCGACCAGCCGCCCCTCGTCCACCGAAGCCGCCTCCCTCACCCCGCGCCCTCCGGAAATCCGTACGTATTCAGGGCGCAACCTTAGTCGGCGCCCATGACCCGACGGCCTCGCCCGCACGCGCTTTTCCCCACGTCTGCCCGCACGTTTCGGGGGATAAGGGGAATAGGGGGCGGGGAAGCTCACGGGGGTTCAGGGACGGGGCTCCGGTAAAGGTCCGCGCGGCCCTCACCCGTGCCCCACCGCCGATCGGTGGATCTCAGGGATCGACCAGGGTTCTCACGGATGCCGGGGGCGGGGCGGGCTTGTCACCATGGAGGGCATGAACGCAGCTGCCCCCGCCGGGGAACCGGCGTCCCCCGACGCCCCCGGTCCCGTACCGCCGCAGCCCTCGCAGCCGCCGCTGCGCCGCAGCCGGCGGCAGAAGGTGGTCGCCGGGGTGTGCGGGGGGCTCGGCCGTCAGTGGGACCTCGATCCGGTGGTCTTCCGGGTCGTGCTGGCCGTCCTCTCCGTCGCGGGCGGCGTCGGCCTGATCGCCTACGGCTTCGCCTGGCTGATCGTCCCCCTCGACGACGAGGACGAGAACGAGGGCCGCAAGCTGCTCTCCGGGCGTGTCGAGGGGCAGGCGCTGACGGCGCTGCTGCTCGCGCTCGT
Source organism: Candidatus Streptomyces philanthi (assembly GCF_059553635.1). NCBI lineage: Bacteria > Bacillati > Actinomycetota > Actinomycetes > Kitasatosporales > Streptomycetaceae > Streptomyces > Candidatus Streptomyces philanthi. The sequence goes on along the minus strand of NZ_JCANQV010000111.1, from coordinate 172 downwards.
CGGCTGCGGGCTGTTCCTGACCACGCTCGGGCAGGGCGCGCTGATGTTCTTCACCATCCTGGTGCTGCTGGCGACGGGCGGCGCCGCGTACTGGTCGCGGCACCGGGCGCGGGCCGAGGGCGCGGGCCCGATGGACCCGGCGACCGCCCAGGCCGTCGCCGACGCCCCACCG